>JBDSSU010000490.1:0-4249 GCA_039928635.1 Opitutaceae bacterium
GGATCAACGCAGACGTACTTCCGGAGGCATCGCAGGGTGACCGTGCATTTCCGCCCTCCTGCGGTTGGCGGACGCACGGACAAAAAAAGACGCCGGCGACCACGTCGCGGCGTCTTTCGACCTCCCACAAAACCAGGGAGTGATCCTTTAGGGCGTTCGCCTGCCGCGGAGCAGCGAAACAACGAACAGCACCAGGAAGACCACGAAGCAGATCTTCGCAATCGTGGCGGCGGTCCCGGCGACGACGCCGAATCCGAGTACACCGGCGATCAAGGCAATGATGAGGAATGTGATGGCGTAGCTTAGCATGGGAGGAGGAGGAGTTGAGGTTGGGTTATTCGATTCGGGAGCGACCGCCGCGGAGAGTTCCGACGAGGCCGATAATAGCAAGAACAGCGCCGCCAATCAGGAGCCACATGCTCTTGTCGGTGGGAGCGCCGGTGAAGACACGAGACAGATCAGAACCAACGGAGTTCGAAGCGTTGATCCCGTAGATCACGAGGATGATTCCCACCACGAGGAGGATGAGTGATAGAGGCCGATTCATTATGGTTTCGTTGTTAGCCCCGCGGAGGAGCGATTGGGTGCGACGCAGTTAACGTCCTGCGCACCAGTAGACCAGTCCAAAGCAAAACGGTTCGCGCCTGCTTACAAGGGGGATGGAAAATCCCGTCCGAAAGCGACGCGGCGGACCGGCCATGCCCTCAAAATGAGAACGCTCAACCTCGGGTTGCACCGGTCCGGAGAAACAGTAACACCTTCCGGCACCATGGGCCTCTTTGATTATCTCTCCTCGCAATTTCTCGAAATCATCCAGTGGGAGGACGACTCGCGTGACACGCTCTCGTGGCGTTTTCCCGATCAGGACAAGGAGATCAAGCGCGGTGCGCAGCTGATCGTGCGTGAATCCCAGACCGCGCAGTTCATTTATCTCGGTCAGTTCGGGGACACCTTTGCTCCCGGCAAGCATGCTCTCACGACGGACAACATTCCCATCCTCTCAACGCTGAAGGGATGGAAATATGGGTTTGAGAGCCCGTTCAAGGCGGACGTTTATTTCGTCAACACGCGCCTCTTCACCGGAAACAAGTGGGGCACGTCCAATCCCGTGATGATGCGGGATGCCGACTTCGGCATCGTGCGGGCGCGCGCTTTCGGCACCTACGATTTTCGCATCGTCGACGTGAAAACGTTTCTGAAGGAAGTCGCGGGCACCGACGCGCATTTTCGCCTCGATGAATTCGCCGACACGATGCGTTCCCGGATCGTAAGCGTGTTCACCGACGCGCTGGCGACGGCGAAGGTGCCGGTGCTCGACGTGGCTTCGCGTTACGGTGAGCTCGGGGCCGCGCTGCTTCCTCTGATCAACCCGGCGATCTCGCAGAAATACGGTCTCGAACTCTCGAGTTTCATTGTCGAGAACGTCTCGCTTCCGCCGGAGGTGGAAGCCGCCATCGACAAGCGCTCGAGCATGGCCGCAATCGGCAATTTGAATGACTATGTGAAGCTGCAGATGGCCGAGGGTATGGCCAAAGGCGGTGGCGGTGCCGGCGGAGCTGCCGCCGAAATCGCCATGGGCTTTGGGATGGCGCAGCAAATGATGAATCAGCCTGGCGGGATCCTTGCCCCGCAGGGAACGCCTCCCGCAGCCGGTGCGCCCGCCAACGCGGCGGCCGCGGCCGTCGAGCAAGCCGGGGCTGCGCTCCCGGAGCTGCTCAGTCCGGCGGAGGCCGCCAAACTTCTCGGGGTGAGCGAGGGCGATTTGCTGGCGACGCTCGCGGATGGCTCGCTCAAGGGAAAAAAGATCGGCTCGACGTGGCGGATCACCCGCGCGGCCCTTGATGAGTTTTTGCGGAGCTAGCGCTGAAAAAATCAGGGGCAGCGGAGGGTCGCGACCGAGGGCGGTTTAAATGACAGTGTAGCTGTGATTCACTCGAACCAAAGGTGGATCATTTTGAGTCGCAATCAAAACGCCGCTGTTTGGTGGAATGGGGATGAACTTGGATAGAGCGTCGGCCGTTTAAGTGGCACGGGCATCTTGCCCGTGGGTTCGGAACACGGGCAAAATGCCCGTGCCACTCCTACCCCGTTCATCAGCAGCGCAGCGAAGGATCCAGCGCGGTGAAACTGCCCTAGCGGCGGCCGGACGTGAGTTCGTTCACGAGGGCGGGGACTTCGTAGACTTTGCGAAGCGCCTCCAGAATGCCGGCGCTGTGGACACTCACGGCGCGCGATTGCAGGTCTTCGTAACCATAATCCCCGGTCAGCGACGGGAGATTCCCGTCGAAGATGATGCCCACGAATTCGGCGGCCCGATTGACGACCGGGCTGCCGGAATTGCCGCCGATGATATCGGCGGTGCTGACAAAGTTATACGGCGTATCGAGATCCAGGGCATTTTTCTTCTCCACCCAGCGGCGCGGCAGGTCGAAGGGAGGTTTGTTGCCCTGATCGGCGCTGCGTTGATAAAGCCCCGCGATATTCGTCGTCGGCGGCACGCGCGTTCCATTCTCTTCGTAGCCTTTCACGGCGCCATAGCTGAGGCGCAGCGTGAACGTGGCGTCGGGGTAATTGCTGGTGCCTTGGAGCGCGAAGCGCGCGCGCGAAATCGCGGCATGCGCCTGCTGCTTCACTTCGTCCTGGGTCTCGAGAATTTTGCGCAATCCGCGGGCTTCTTGGTCGATCGCACGGGCGATCTCGATCAGCGGATCTTTGGCGGCCGCGACGGCGTCGGCGCCCCCTTCATAGAGTTTTTTTCGAAACGCGATGTCACGCACCTGCGTGTGGTTGATCAATTCCGCCGCGCGCAGCCGCGGAGACTTGCCGGCGAGCACGGTTTTAACGGTTGGATCATTCGCGCCAAGCTGTTCGGCGAAGAACGTCAGCGAATCCGCGAGGGTGATAATTTCCAAGTCGGCGTAAATCGGTTTGTCCGAGAACAACTGCTGCTCGAACGACTCGCGTCGCGATTCCGCAAATTCCCGCAATCGCTCGCCATTCGGTTTCGGCCGCTCGACTCCCGCCCGCAGAAGTTGGCGGGCGATCACGAAGGAGTCTGCGTTGAAGCCGGTGCCGTTTTCAAGAAAACGGGCCCGCGTCGCCATGCCGCTCAAGATCGTTTGGGCTTCGCTAATCTTCCCGTAGGCCGCCAGTTCCTCCGCACTGTCTTTTCGATCGAGCAACTGCTTCTTGAAAGACTCCTCCGCGGTCACCTTGGCCCCGAAGAAAGCCGGATCCTGGAGCGCCGCGATGCGGCCGTCGTAGACCTTCCGGGAATTCTGGAGGCCGAACAGATCGTCCTTCGCCCGGCGGGCGTTCTCGGCGCTGCGACCGCTCCAGGCGTTGAGCAGGACCTCACGCCGTTTCAGCTGGGCTTCCAGGAAGGGAATCTGGTTGTCGCGCAGATATTCCAACTCCGCCACGGTGAGGAGACGGCGCGTGGTGCCGGGGTGACCCGAAACAAAAATCAGCTCCCCATCGGCTGCCCCCTTGGCCGACCACTGGAGAAAGTGGGTCGACTTCACCGGCTGGTTATTCTCGTAGACCCGAAAGAAGCAGACATCCAAATCGTAGCGCGGATATTCGAAATTATCCGGATCGCCGCCGAAGAAAGCCGCCTGCGCCTCGGGTGCAAACACGAGGCGGATATCCGTGTAGCGTTTCGAACGGTAGAGGTGATAGGCGCCGCCTTGGTAGAGCGTCACGACGTCGCTGCGGAGGCCGGTTGCATCCCGCGATTCTTTTTCAATCTCGGCGATGATTTTGCGGCGGGCGAGCACGGCAGCGTCCGCGTTCGCGCCGGCGGGAACGGCGGCATTGATGCGCAGCGTGACGTCCTCGACGGACTGAAGCACATTAAGCTCGAGATCGTTGCACTTGATCTCATCGCCCGCGGACTTGGCGTGGAAGCCATCACGAAGATAGTCCTGATCCTTGGAACCCATTTTCTGCAGCGAGTCGGCGCCCACGTGGTGGTTGGTGATCACCAGACCATCGCCGCTGACGAACGAGCCGGAACCACCGCTGTTGAAGCGAACCGAGGCCTTCATGAGGTGTTCCATCCAGGCGTCGCTGAGGTCGAAACCATACTTCGTTTTGATCTGCTCGCGAGGCGGCGCGGAAAACAGCCACATGCCTTCGTCAGCGTTTAGCGACAGCGGTGGTTCCGGCTCGTTCGTCAGCGGCGATGGTCTGGTGATCACCAACCACCACGTGGGCGCCGACTCGCTGCAGAAAATGGGTTCCAAGG
>JBDSSU010000491.1:0-2618 GCA_039928635.1 Opitutaceae bacterium
GACGGGATAAATAAGTTTTCCCAGGTAGAACCAGATCGCCCGGCTCGCGAGCAGGCCGCGTTGGACCAAATCGAGGGAGAAGTCATTGCGGCCTGCGCCGACGACCTGGTGTTCGACCCACGCGGTGAGCAGCCCCGCGGAAAGGGAGAAGAGAAACCAGGCGGCGAGAGGAAGGACGTCCCGTCGGAGTTCGATCCGGCCGCGTCGCCACCAGAAAATCACGAGCAGAGCGGGGGGAAGGGTGGCGGTGACGGTTTTGGTGCCCAGCGCGACAAGGAAGAGGAGTGTCGCGATCGCGTAATGCGCGGGACGCCGGGTGCGGTCGAAGCTGAGGTAGGCGAGAGCGGCGAGCAGATACGCCACGGTGGACAGCGTGTTCTTTTGTTCGGAAATCCAGGCGACCGACTCCACGGCCACGGGGTGGAGCAGAAAGAGGAACGCGGCGAGCCACGCCCCCGGAACGCTCAAACGGCGGAGAAGGGTGGCAAACAAGCAGGAGGACGTCGCGTGCAGCAGCACGTTCACTACGTGGTAGCCGGTGGGAGAATTCCCGAAAATGAAGTGTTCCAGCCAAAACGCCGAATGGAGCACCGGGTAATATTGCTGGGTCGCGCCGATTTCGAACCAGATGCGCGCCATGCCGCCGAGTGACTGGAGATCCGGCCGAGTGACATGGCCGTCGTCGTCCCAGAGAAAGGTGCCGCGAAGTGCCGGCCAGTAAATGGTGAGCGCGATGGCAAACGCGGCCAGTGCTGGAAACCAAAAGGAGGAGGCGGAGGCAGCGAAGGAGTTAATCGAACGTGGCGGCGGAGAGGGTGCCGGCGGGAGGGGCGGCTGCGCCGGTGCGGATCGCTTCGCGCTGGTTCGTTTCATGCGCGCGAGGGGGAGCGGAAGGGATGCGCCCGGCGAACGGCCCCAAGCGAACCAAACGCCGCGGCCGATCGACGCTGAAGCCGTGCTCCTGGCGGCGCCAGGTCGCTGGAATTTTTGAAAAGGAAAAGAAGCGACACGCGATTGAAGGTGAAGCGGCTGGTTCGTGAAGAAGGCGTCGGAAAGAATGGTCCCGATTGGGTCTGCGGGCAGGTCGAAGCTGGAGCCTTCGTGCTCGGCATCAATTCGGTTTATTGACCCGTGCCCGATCGGATGGGCGACGGCGGGGGATTTGCTGAACGCGGCCACCGCTGCAGGACGATACACGCAAAAAGAGCCCGATGTTTTCACATCGGACTCTTTGAAATCAGCCTAAACGTTCGCGAGGTCTTAGAAGCTCACCGTGGTGGTGAACACGAACTTCCGGGGTTCGTATTGGCTGAACCCGCTCAGCACTTGCATGCGCGGATTCGAGTTTGCGACCGTGAGAGCGTTGCTGTCGCTCTGGTTCGTCAACTGGCCCGCGTTAATCGTGCTATAGCTGCTCCAATTTGGATCATCGTTGTTCAGCAGATTCGTGATGTTAAGCTGGAACTTCGTGTTATATTTTCCGAAACGGCGGGTGTAGTTTAACCCGATGTTGTTGGTGATCTGCGAGGGCACGTAGAGGTAGTCGAAGGCGGCCGCGGTGGTCTGCAGGATGGTCGGGGCGGTCGTCTGGAACTTGAGCCGCGCATCCCGGCTACCGGCTTTGCTGCTGCCGCGCCAACTGACGCCGCCGCTCAAGCCCAGGCCCCTCAACTTCCCTTCGTTGAAGCGATAGCTGGTGGAGAAGGTGCCGCGGTGAAGCGGGCCGTTGCCAATCGTGCCAGACGTCAAGCCGTTGAAGCCGTTCTCAATATCCTGAATGTTTAGCGCGACCAAGCTCGGGTCGACGATCGTGCGTCCATTAAGCACGGTGCCCGCTGCTGCGGCCGCTCCGGCCTTCCATTCCACGATGTGCTCGGCGACGTATTGGCGCAGCAACTTGCGCTCGTTTACCTGTTGCACCCTGGGGTGTCCGTAGTTGGCGCGGATCGTCCAATTGCGGGTCGGATTGGCGACGATTTCGATCTCGGTGCCCGTCAGAGTCCGGTCGGCGGTGTCGCGGTAACTAGGGAAATTAATTAGAATGTCCTCGGTATAACCGAGATTTCTCCAGATGTCGGAGATGTCCTGTCGATTCGCCATATTGCTCAGGCTGCCGATATTATCGGTAAAATACCGGCGGATTTCACCGTAAACCTTGCCACCCGGAATCGAATAGCGGAGGGCGAAATCGGTTGTCTTGGAGAAGGGCGGCTCGGCGATTTCACCGGTGTAGAACGGATTACCGGTCGGCGGCACCTGGAAGTTTTCCGAGTAGTTCCACACCAGACCGATGGGAGCGAGCCAGCGGAAAAAGCCAGAGCTAAAGCGGCTGCCGGACTCGCCCATACCCTTGAACGGATAGGTCACAACGCCGGTGGAATAACTCGCCCGCTCCGAGTTGAGTTTGCCAATGTAACCTGCTTCCTGAATCCCCGTCGCGGGATTCGTGTTGCCGAAGATGGGGGCATAGTTTTTCAGAGGATCGTTACCGATACGCGTCATATCGGTGTTGAAGATTTTGTCCTTCCGATAATTGGCCGACAGCATCAAGCGCTCGTTGAAGAAACTCGTGTCGGAAACGATCTGCGCGTATTTGAGTCCTCTGGTGGCGAAGTTAT
>JBDSSU010000492.1:0-10165 GCA_039928635.1 Opitutaceae bacterium
AGATCGGCCTGCTCATCGGACCCGGCGGCAAAACCATCCGTCGCATCACGGAGACGACCGGCGCGCAAATCGACATCGCCGAAGACGATTCCGGAAAGATCTTCATCTACTCGAACAACGGCGACGCCATGGCTCGCGCGATCAAGGAAATCGACAGCCTCTGCGGCGGCGGTTCCGGCGGTCGTGACGGCGGCGGTGGTGGCGGTGCCCCGATCGAAGAAGGCAAGATCTACAACGGTCGCGTCACAGGCATCAAAGACTTCGGCGCCTTCGTGGAATGCACACCGGGCAAGGAAGGCCTCGTTCACATCAGCGAACTCGCCGAAATGCGCGTTCGCCGCACGGAAGACGTCGTGAAGATGGGCGAATCCATCTGGGTAAAGTGCATCGGCATCGACGAGCGTTCCGGCAAGGTCCGCCTCAGCCGCAAGGCCGCGATGCGCGACCTCGAAGCTCAGAAGCAAGCCGGTGGTGGCGAAGCGGCCGCTGCTGCGCCCACTGCGCAGGGCTGAGCGATCTCACCGACGTCGGAGTAATCCGCGTTTCCCCTCTCAAGCCGGAGCCGCATGTGCGGCCCGGCTTTTTTGTGGAAATTACTCCCGAGTTCTGGCCGGTGGCCGAAACTTTCCCTCGACTGCCGGCTCGGCGATTTCGTTACCACGATGACGCATCGAGGAATCATGAATCAGGCAATCAGCGAGCGTTGCAGGATAATATAACCTCCCGTCAGGAGCACGATGAAAAACCCGCCACGATGAAGATTTCACCGAGGTAAGTTGGGGTAACTGACGTGGGGTTTACTCGTCCAACCGACACGCCGACGAAAACAGCACACGGGATTGCTCCTGACTCCGCAGCTCGTTTCTCAGGATAAAGGAGCTATTCACGCTGTCTCGTCTTCCCGCTTGCACCAGTCGCGCCTCCTTGCGGCCATCTCTAGATGAATTTTCTCGTCACCAACGACGACGGCATTGGTAGCGTTTTCCTCCACGAACTCGTCCGCGCGCTGCTGCGTGATGGCCACGAAGTCTGGGTCGCCGCGCCGAAACGCGAACAAAGCTGGATCGGCGCCGCGAAGTCACGTCATCGCCCGGTGACCTCCGAACGCGATGACACCACATACGGACTCGGCTGCCCGACTTGGATCGTCGACGGCACACCGAGCGATTGCGTGAACATCGCCCTCGCTCACCTGCTCCCCGGCGCGAATCTCGTAAAACCCGATGCCGTCGTGAGCGGGATCAACATTGGTTTCAACGCCTCGCTCGGATTTATTCTCGCGAGCGGCACCATCGGCGGCGCGTGGGAAGGCGCGGTGCACGGTTTGCCTGGTATCGCGGTTTCACAGGACGTCCTTCCCGAGGCTTTCGAGCGCCTGCGCGCGACGGGCGGGAAAGCCGACGCTGCCCTCCTCGCCGTCTTGCAGATCTCGTCCCGGCACGCGGCCCGCCTCGCCGCTTCGCTGGCCATCTCCACCCCTCCACGCAGTTTCACGGTGCATAACGTGAACTTTCCCTCGACGTGCACGCCCGCGACGGAGGTGCGACGCACCGTACCCGCGCACGTCATTATTCCCGGACTTTTCAGCCCCGCTCAGGATGATGGCACCCATCGATTCATTTTCAGCCAGGGCGAAGACATCTCTCCCGCAGAACCGCTCACCGACCGATCCGCGCTCTCGGCGGGGTTCATCAGCCACACCTTGCTCGACTATCGTAAACTCGGGACGTGATCCGGGGACGGTTGCGCCCGCCGTTCCTCACACCACGAACGTCGAACAACCGCACGCCTGCACGTGGCTCACTTCGTCGGATTGTCTGCGCGATAGACCACCCCGTCACGGAAAACGACTTCACGGTCAACCACCGGAGTCGCCGGCATTGGCATCGGGCCCATCACGCCGGGGCCACCGATGCCCGTCCCAATTCCCCCCATCCCACTGCCAATCCCGATCGTCGCGGGACCAATGGCGGTTCCCATCCCGATCGAGGGATTAATTCCCCCGCCAACAATCGTGCCGCCCGGCCCGGTACTGATTCCGATGCTGGGCTGAACCCCAATCCCCGTTCCCCCCATCGTACCGGGATAAGTGCCGGGGTATCCTCCCGGGTAGCTGCTCGGATAACTTCCCGGATAGCCCATTGTGCTTTGGTCGACATCGCCACCCGTCCGATAAACCCAGATTTCTTCGGCGGAATTGGAGCCGCCCACGATCTCCGATGGTTTTCCCAGCGCCATGCGCACCATGTCGGGAGTCATGCCTGGTTCCGCTTTCCCATCGAGGACGGCCTGTCGAATTTCAATCGGCCAGGTTTCGTACAGGGCGCGGTTGGAATCGATCCGGCTGAATTGGGGAGACGCACACCCGCTCACGAAGGCGAACACGAGCAGCGACGCACAACTTAACGTGGCTTTCCGCTTCATTGTGTCGCGGACCATACACGGAAGAGCGTGCTCGTAAAGGCCGCGTGAGACAAACGTGCGATCCTCCTCCATGTCTTCGACCTTCGTTTTTTTCCCATTCCCCCGGCGTTTGCTGAAGTCCGCGACATCTCCCGGCTTGGTGGGAGACAGCCATAATACCAACGCCCCCCCATTTTGGACTTCCCCCGACAGGGGCGGGACGCCCATGCCACGTAGCACGGGCGTCCCCGTGAGGTCGGTCAAAAAGCGGTGGGACGCTGGTATAACCTGACCGTTGCCAACTCGTCGTCCCGGCGCGCCGCGCAGCCGCGCCTAGGAGAATCAGTTCCGGCTTCAGCCCGAGTGGTGTCTCGCAAACGCACGAAGATCCCGAAAAACGCCTTCGCCAATTCCTTCGTTCCCTTCGTCGCCTTCGCGAGACACCCATCTGCTCTCTGAGAACTCCTCTGAACATTCGAGAACGTTGGCGATAGATTGCCGATTGAAACTTAAGACGCATTCGATCTCGTTCTGGAAACTCACCTCCCAACAAACCAAAACTTCCCCATGAAATTCGGCGTCAGCACCTGGCTTTGGACCTCCCCGTTCTCGACGGCGACAACGGCAATGTTTCCCAAAATTAAAAAGATGGGTTTCGATTTCGTAGAGATCCCCGTGGAGGACCCGGCGATCATCGATGGAAAAGCCGTGCGCCGGGCACTCGACGACAACGGGCTCACCTGCGTGGTTTGTGGCGCGTTTGGCCCGACGCGGGATCTCACCCATGAGGATCCGGCGGTCCACGCCGTCTCGTTCGACTACATCACGCGCAGCCTCGATCTGTGCGCTCAGTTTGGCACCGATGTGTTCGCGGGCCCCATGTATTCGGCGGTGGGAAAACGTCGCGTTATTCCGGCAGATCAACGCCGCATCGAGTGGCAGCGGGCCGTCACGAACCTCCGTCAAGCCGCCGAACTCGCACAGGCGCGCGGCGTCCGTCTTGCGATCGAGCCGCTGAACCGTTTCGAGACCGATCTGATCAATAACGCCGAACAGGTCGCGCGGCTCGTCGACGACATCGGGCATCCCGCGGCCGGCGTCATGATGGATAGCTATCACATGAATCTCGAGGAACGGGATAATGAGCAGGCCTTGCGCACCATCGGCAAACGACTCGTGCACGTGCAGGTCTCGGATAACTATCGCGGCTGCCCCGGCAAAGGCCAGGTGCGCTGGGATACTTTTAAGCGCGGGATCGAGATCTGCCAGGCGGCCGGCTACAAAGGCGGCATCGCGATCGAGAGCTTCACGCCCGAGATCATCGAACTCGCCGGCGCCGTCTGCTTCTGGCGCCCGATGGAGCCGTCCCAGGATGGTTTCGCGACCGACGGCCTCGCGTTTCTCAAGAAACTTTTTGCCCAGCCGTAGGCGTCCACCCGCGCGTTTCAAAGATCCTTCAGGGCGATAAACATTCCATCATGCTCATGCGTCAGCCCTCCGCATAAAAATTCGCGGGCTTGAGGCCCGTGTTTCCGAGCGAGAAATCGAAGCGGATGGTGGTGGGAAAACCGATGGCGTTGATGACTGCGCGACGCTAACCGTTAACGTCCCGCGGATTGAGCCTTTTTCGGCAGGTCGCCCGGAACCCTTATTTCGTCCGTGCGCCGTTGCGGTAGCCGCTCGGCGTTTCCCCGGTTTCGCGTTTGAACACCACGCTCAAATATTCGACATGCTCGAACCCGGTCCGCTCGGCGATCTGGTAGAGCGATAAGCTGGTCTCGGCGAGGAGTTGGCGGACGCGATTGAGCCGTACCTGCAGAATCTCCTCACGGGGCGTGCGACCGAGCAGGCGTTGGAAGCGCTGCTCGAGCACGCGTCGCGACAACGGAACAGCCCGCAGGATGTCGCTGACGTTGATGCCGGTGCACGCTTCCTCTCGGATGAATTGCACGGCCCGCGCGACATCGCGGTCGTCCACGGCGAGCACATCCGTGGACTGGCGCGCCGCGACCCCGCGAGGCGGGATCAGACGCGCCGTCGCTGGCACGCGTTTGCCTGCCATCATGCGATCCAGCAACGCCGCCGCCTCATAGCCTGCGCGGTGCGCGTTCGGAATCACACTCGACAGTGGAGGCGATGCGAGATCGCACAGCAGTTCGTCGTTGTCTACGCCGATCACGGCCACTTCACCCGGAACCGAGAGTCCCGCCCTGCGACAGGCGTCCAGCACTTGCTGCCCTCGGTTGTCGTAACAGGCCATGATTCCAATTGGCTTGGGCAACTCGAGCAGCCACCGACGGATATCTTCAACCTGACTCGTGAGATCCGCTCCCGAAATCAACGGCACGTAGCTCTGGACTTGATGCCGGGCGCCGATTTGCGCGCGGAAATGTTTCTCCCGCCACACGGACCAGTTGAACCGGGCGTCTCCACAAAAACCAAAGTTCTTAAAACCACGCTCGAGCAGGTGTTCAGACGCGAGTTTTGCGATTTGTTCATCGTCAGTCTCCACCCAGGGAAGCGTGGGGACGAGCCGGGCCGCGCTCATGTCGACGGCCGGTACGCCGGCACGCACCACCGCGCGGGCAATGCGCGGTGTTTCGATGCGGGCAATGATTCCATCCCCATGCCACTGCTCGAGCCACGCCGGGGGATCGTCGCCGCGTCCCTGCTCGATCAAGTGAAACGACCAAGGCTGATGCTCGCGGATATAGTGGACGACCCCCTGTAACAGCCCGCGGGCGTAAGCATTGGAAGTTTCGATCAGCAAGGCCACCTGACGGCGACCGCGAGGTGGACGCGAAGACGACACGGGCAACACTCTCTGGCGCCACTACGCAAAAAATCAACCAAGCAACGTCGCCGTAGGGAGTTTGCTTCGCATTCACGAGTGAACAAAGGCCTTTCCGTCCCGGTGAAAAAACTCAGGATTTTTGCGTCAACTCTCATGGGCAGCTCCGCTGCAGTGTGCTAACGTAACGGCCCCCAACCCCGTTTGCGCTTATGACTTCCCCTCGCTCCCTCCTGCCACGTCCTCTCGTTTTTGCGTTCGCCGTTTTCCTCCTCGCGACCTGCAGCGCCGCATTCGCGGCCGCTTCCGCTCCTCTTAAAGTGCTCTTCCTGGGAGGCCCGAACGGCTCTCATGAACCCACCGTCCGCCTCCGCGAGCTGGCACCGCCCCTGATCGCCCGCGGCATTCAACTGGTCTACACCGACGACGTTGCGGCCGCGCTCACCCTCGAAAACCTGAAGCGCTACGACGCGCTGATCATCTTCGCCAACATCGACACGATCGCGCCCGAACAGGATCAGGCCCTTTTCGACTACGTGACTCAGGGCGGGGGCTTTGTCCCGCTGCACAGCGCCTCCTACTGCTTCCGCAACTCGGAACGCTACGTCGCACTCGTCGGAGGTCAGTTCCGCCGTCACGACCCGATCACCGCCTTCACCACCAAGATCATCGCCCCTGACAATCCTCTCATGCAGGGCTTCGGCGGAGTGGTGAGCACGGGGGATGAACCGTACGTCCATACCAAGCACAACGAACAGAACCGCACCGTCCTCGAGATGCGGGGAGACGAGCCTTACACCTGGACGCGCACCGAGGGAAAAGGCCGCGTGTTCTACACCGCGTGGGGGCATGACGCCCGCACGTGGACGAACCCCGGTTTCCACGACCTCGTGGAGCGCGGAATCCGTTTCGCTGTCGGCCAGAAATTACCCGATTCACTCGCAAAAACGCCCGCCGTGACACCCTTCGAATATGAAGAGGGGCTCAAGGTCCCGTTCTATTCGAACGATCCCGGCGCGGCGCCGCGGGGCGCCAATCCCTGGCCACGTGTCCAGAAACCGCTCACGCCCGCGCAATCCATGCAGCACATCGTCGTGCCGGCGGGCTTCGAATTACAGCTTTTCGCGAGCGAGCCCGATATCAAAAAACCGGTCGCCATGGCCTGGGATGAGCGCGGCCGCCTTTGGATCATTGAGACGGTCGATTACCCCAACCGCCTGCTCGCCCCCGACGAACCCGGCAATGATCGAATCGTGATTTGCGAAGACACGAATCGTGATGGCAAAGCGGACAAGTTTACCGTGTTCGCCGACGGTTTGAATATTCCCACGAGCCTCATCTTCTCAAATGGCGGCGTGATCGTGCAGCAGATGCCAAACGCGTTTTTCATGAAGGACACGAACGGCGACGACAAAGCCGACATCAAGGAAGTGCTCATGACGGGTTGGGGTCGACGCGATACGCATGCCGGCCCCAGTAACATGGTTTACGGACCCGACAACTGGATCTGGGGTGTGGTCGGCTACTCCGGCTTCAACGGCACCGTTGGCGGCAAGCCCTACTCATTCGCGCAGGCGTTCTACCGCTTCAAACCGGATGGCTCCGCGATGGAGTTTCTGCGCAACACGAACAACAACACGTGGGGAATCGGCGTGAGCGAATCCGGCATCCTCTTCGCCTCCACGGCGAACAACAATCCCAGCACTTTCATGCCGATCCCGGCCCGCTTCTACGAGCCAGCCGGGCTCACGGCCGGAACCCTCGCGACGATCGCGGACACTTCCCGTTACATTCCAATCACCACGAAATTCCGCGAGGTCGATGTGTTCGGCGGTTACACCGCGGCCGCGGGCCACGCTCTCTATACGGCTCGCGCCTATCCTAAAGAGTACTGGAACCGGGTCGCGTTTGTCACTGAACCGACCGGCCATCTCGTCGGCCAATTCAATATCGAGCCCGACGGCGCAAATTTCCGGGCGCATAATCCGACCAATCTATTCGCGAGCGACGACGAGTGGTCAGCTCCGATCATGGCGGAAGTCGGTCCCGATGGCTCGGTCTGGGTCATCGATTGGTACAACTACATCATCCAGCACAACCCGACACCGATCGGCTTTCAGACGGGGGCCGGCGCCGCGTACGAGAACGAACTGCGCGACAAACGCCACGGCCGCATCTACCGCGTGGTGTGGAAAGACGGAAAACCCTCCCAACAGCCCAATCTGCAGAACGCGTCTCCTGACGTGCTCGTTCAGGCGCTCACCAACGACAACCTGTTTTGGCGTCGGCATGCGCAACGTCTCCTCGTTGAACGCGGTCGCAAGGACGTGATCCCGGCGTTGATCGCGCTGACCAAAACCCAGTCGGTTGACGAAGTCGGTTTGAACGTTGGGGCCACCCACGCGATCTGGACGCTCCAGGGCCTCAACGCTCTCGACTCGAATCCCGCCGCGCTCAATGCCGTCACCGAAGCGCTGCGCCATCCCGCTCCAGGCGTGCGTCGCAGCGCCGTGGCGGTCTTGCCCCGCACCGCCGCGACCGCGAATGCGTTGGCCACCGCGAATCTGCTGCAGGATGGCGACGCCCAGGTTCGCCTCGCCGCGATGCTGACCCTGGCTGAATCGCCCGAGGTGCCGGCCGCCGGCCAGGCGCTGCACGCCGCCCTCGCGGCGCAGAAAGTTTCCCTCGACCGCTGGTCCGCCGACGCCGCCAAAATGGCGGCGACCAGCCAGTCGAAAAGTTTCCTCGCGGCGGCCACGCCCGAAGAGATCGCTGCCGCGCGCGCCGCTCAGAACCAAGGCACGCGTTCCCTTCTCTCCAGTGCTACCCTCGCAGCCGGCACCGGCCTTCCCGCGAACTGGGAGCTCGTCAAGACGAACGGCGAAGTAGCAGTGGCCCGCGCCGATATTTCCCGGGCCGGGAAAAACAGCCTCCGCGTCGATCTCCAAGGTGCCGGCGCCTCCGGCGGAGCCAGCACCAAGCTTAAACTGAAACGCAATTACCGCTACGAAGTCACCGGTTGGATCAAGACCGAGGGGCTTCCCAACGCTCTTGCTGGCGCTCGCGCGGGTGCGGGCGGTGGCGGACGAGGCCAGGCCGCTAACGCGGGTGGCGCGACCTTGAGCGTTCCGCAGGCGGCTGGTCGTGCCGGTGGTGGCGGGGGCGGCGCACAAGCCGCTTTAGTCCGATCGACGACGGATTGGACCCAGGTTCGCCTGCAACTCACGACGGCGAACTCTGAAGATGTCACTCTGGTGAGTTCGGTTTCACTCGGCGCGGCGGAAAGCGGCGTCACCCAAGGAACGGCTTGGTTCGAGGACATCTCGATCCGGGAGGTCGGACCGGCGGACGACAGCGTGATCGAGCCGCTCAACGCGGTTCTGAATCACTTGTCGGCCCGCAACGCAGCGAGCGGAAAACTCACCGCCGAACCACCGGTTCCGGACAACACCATTTTCACCCTGATCTTGGGCACGCTTCCCGACGTCATGAAATACGATCGCGCCGAAATCACCGTGAAAGCCGGCAGCGTCGCTCGTCTCGGCTTCCGCAATACTGATCACATGCCGCATAACGTGGTGGTGGTGCGGCCTGGCACGGTGGAAGCGATCGGCCTCCTCGCGGACAAAATGCTGACCGATCCGCAAGGGCTGGCGAAAAATTACATTCCCGCTTCGCCCGATGTGCTCTTTAGCACGCCGCTGGTGAACCCCAACGAAAACTTCGACTTGGTTTTCACCGCCCCCGCCGCTCCCGGCCGCTACCCGATCGTCTGCACGTTCCCCGGACACTGGCGGATCATGCAGGCCACCCTCGTGGTGACGCCTTGAAGTCTTAGGCCGTACGACGGTCGTCGGCTCCGTCTTGAGCCGATGACCCTGGCGCATCCTTCTCTCCTGTTTTCTATCCCCTCCCCTCATGCCCAAGAAAATTAATCTCGCGATCATCGGCCTCGGATTCGGCGCTGAATTCATTCCCATTTTTCAGGCCCATCCCAACGCGAATCTCATGGCGGTCTGCCAGCGTGATCCCAAAAAACTCCAGGCAATCCAGGACGCATTCGGCATTCCGAAGGGTTACACCGATTACGATGAGCTCCTGCGCGATCCGGAGATCGATGCCGTGCACATCAACACGCCCATCCCGGATCACGCCGCACAGTCGATCAAGGCGCTGCGGGCCGGCAAACACGTCGCATGCACCGTCCCCATGGCGACCTCCATCGCGGACTGCCGGACGATCGTGGATTTAGTGAAGAAGACCGGCCTCAAATACATGATGATGGAGACCGTGGTTTACGCGCGGGAATATCTTTTCATCAAGGAACTCTACGATCGCGGCGAGCTGGGTAAGATTCAATTTCTCCAGGCCAGCCACCAACAGGACATGGATGGATGGCCGAACTACTGGCCGGGGCTTCCGCCCATGTGGTATGCGACCCATTGCGTCGGCCCGATGCTCGCGCTCACCAACGCCTCGGCGGAATACGTCTCCTGCTTCGGTTCCGGTACGATTCGAAAAGAGCTGGCGAAAAAATATGGTTCCCCGTTCGCGGTGGAGACGGCGCACATTAAGTTCAAGGACTCGGATCTCACGGCGCGCATCATTCGCTCGCTTTTCGATGTGGCCCGCCAGTATCGCGAGAGCATCGATGTCTATGGTTCGAAAAAATCTTTCGAATGGACATTGGTCGAGCACGAGCCGCACGTGCTGCACACCGCAAAACTTCCCGAGCACAAGATTCCGAAGAAGATCACCGTTCCCGACTATGCAAAACGACTTCCCGCCGGGATCCGGAAGTTTACGACGAAAGGGGTGTACGATTTGGGCAAGAAAACCCATTTGAGTTTCACCCAGGGCGCAGGGCACGGCGGTTCGCATCCCCACCTGGCACACGAGTTCATCTCGGCATTGATCGAAGGTCGCGATCCCCTCCCCAACGCGGTGAAATCCGCGAACTGGACGTGTGTT
>JBDSSU010000493.1:0-5760 GCA_039928635.1 Opitutaceae bacterium
CGTCGCTGAAGACGGCGGGCCGATCGGTGCACTTGACAAAGCGTTGAGGCTGGCGCTCGAAAAAACCTACCCGCAAATCCGGGCGGTGACGTTGCGCGATTACAAAGTTCGCATCCTCGAAGGGAACTCTGGCACGGGATCACGCACCCGCGTCCTCATTGAGAGTGGCGATGGCGATCGGATCTGGGGGACGGTCGGGGTGAGCGACAACATTATCGATGCGAGCTGGGAAGCGTTGAGGGAGTCAGTGGAGTTCAAACTCTCGCTGGCTGAGCCGTAAAGATTCCGTTGAACCACCAAGGGACGCGAAGGGACGCGAAGGAAAAATACCTGGAGGCTGGGGGCGCCTGAGTCGCTCACTGAAAGGTGCGTTGAAACCACCGCTGCCGATCTTTTTCCGTTCGCTCTGACATCCGTGTCCATTCGTTTTCATCCGTGGTTCTCACCTGAATTTTTCTGGCGTCGTTTGCAGGGGTTGGGGGTTCGTTGCCTGCAGCGGGGACACCGATGCCTGCGGGACGCGAGCAGGCTTGCCCTCAAGCCAAGCTTGGCGCCGGCAAGAGAATCGATCCAAAGACCGAGGGCGGCGGGCCGCTGCGATCATTCTTTCGCGAAGGCGGAGTGGCGTGGGGATCCGATTTGACGGTTGAAGGGGTCGACTCAATCTCGCGCAACTATGTCAATGAGACCTTTCGCCGCGTTTTTGCTCACTGGGTTTCTCGCGGCTTCTTTGGCGTCGAGCGCCGCCACGGACAACACTGCGCAGCAAGAACGCGGTCGGGCGGCATACGCGCTTTATTGCGCGAGCTGCCACCAAGCTTCCGGCGAGGGCCTGAAAGGGGTTTTCCCACCGCTCGCCGGTTCCGATTTTCTGATGGAGGATCTGCCGCGAAGCATTCAGATCGTGCTCCAGGGGATTAGCGGCGAACTCCGCGTCAACGGCATCACCTATAACGGCGCGATGCCGCCTTTGCCGGCCTTGGAGGACGACAAGGTCGCAGAGGTGTTAACCTATGTGCGCAGCGCTTGGGGAAACCAGTCACCCGCGGTGACGCTGGCCGACGTCGCCGCGGTGCGCGCGAAGATCGCGGTCGAGGAGAAGAACCAAACCGATCCCTTTGCGCCGCTGCCGAAGCCGCCCGTGGGTTTTCAGATTCGGGAAGTCGTGAAACTGCCGCTCCATGCGGTTCGCCTTGCCGGGCTCCCGGGGAAGAAATGGATTTTCGTTCTCGGAAGTGTGGGCGATATTTTCCGTCTCGAGCCAGCGACCGGCAATCTGGTCCGGCTGGTCGCCGCGGCGGAGTACACCGATCGCACCTCCGCGGCCGGCGCGATCGAGGCGCGCGGGATGACCATCGACTCGAAGCACCGGCTTTACGTCGTGGTGAACCAGCGAACCGTTGCGCAGCCGTTTCATCTCAACCAGGTCACGATCTTCCGATCGGCTCCCCTCGACGAGAAGGGCATGACGATCACTTTGAAGCCCTGGCTGAAGACCAGCTACCCGTGGGGAAACAGCTTTTATACCCATGGCGTCGGCCATATCGCCGAAGGCCCGGATGGGATGATCTATGTTAGCAGCGGATCCCGAACGGATGGCGGCGAGGAGGGGACCAGCCCGATTATCGCAAAGGTGCGGGAGACCGAACTTACTGCTGGAATCTGGCAGCTGGATCCGCGCGAGGAGAATCCGGTGATCAAGGCCTATGCCCGCGGGATTCGAAATCCGTGGACCTTCGCTTGGAATGAACGAGGTGAGTTGTTTAGTGCGTCCAATGGGCCAGACGCAGACGTCGCGGAGGAATTGGATTTCGTCGAAGCGGGCAAACACTACGGCTTCCCGTACCAGTTCGCCGATTCGGAGGGTAAACCCTACCCGCACACGCCGCCGTTGCCGGAGGGTGTGAAACCAGTCCATGCGATTCGAAATTTCGGTCCGGCTGGCGGGGGTTCGGCGGACCATCCCATGGCGACCTTTGATCCGCATTCTTCGCCCACCGGAATGATTTTCTGCGGCCCGGAATGGCCGGAATCGTTCCGCGGAAAGTTTCTCGTGGGGAGATTCGGCGCGATGACTGGCGCTCGGGAATCAGGCTTCGATGTCCTGGCGCTCACTTTGAAACGCAACCCGGCGGGAATTTACGAAGCGCACACCGAGGTGTTTCTCGCTCCGGTTGCCCGACCGATCGACCAGCTCCAGATGGGGACGAAGCTTTATCTCTTGGAATACACGCGGCCGACGGAGTACCTGACACGGCGTCCCATGAATCCGGGGCGGATTGTTGAGCTGAGCTGGTGAAGCGGCTCGCAACCGGAAAAATTCGGGAGAGAGCCACGGATGAATACGAATGGATACGGATACAGGGCGGGGGAAATCGGAGCCGAAGTCCGGGGACCGGGAACTGTTCGGTGAATGCGAGGAAAGCATTTCGTTCGCTTTGGGTCTGATCCCCCAACTTGCTTCGGCTTGGTTGCGAAAGGGTCCGGGGAACGCGCGTGCCGGTGCGGGCGTCCCGCCCGAGCCATCCGAACCGCTCTCGGCGAGACGCCGAGAGCAGCACGCCGGACGCGCGCGCTCCCCGGACCAATATCGACCGTCAAGGTACATCAGTTTCTGCCAATGCCCCGGGGATCTTTACTGCTTGGTTTGCGCTCGGAGTATCCGGGTTCATCGGTGTCCATCCCGTGGTTTAATTGCATGGACCCGGCTAGAGGGAAGTCGGGCGGGCCCCGTCTTTCGACGTGATCCGCTTCCTGGCGGGCGAAGTAAAAAATCATAAGTTTACGCGGAAGCTGACATCAGCGGCGCATGAGTGGCGGAGGTATGAGTTGATTTGCGTTATCCACGCCGCGAGGTGGCGGGAGGTAACCTCCTCGATAGTGATCGCTTATGCGCGCCGAGAGTCCGCGTGGCTGAACGCAACGCGGTGAGGCGCGGGCGGCTTCCGGCGCGGCACGTTTTTTTGATCGGCTGAGGATCCGAGCTGCCCGGAAAAATCTTAAAATTTCCGCTCGCGCGGGCCAATCGCATGCGCACTCTCCCCCAGTGCCCTTTCGTCTACCTGCCGCTCGCATCAATTGGCTCAACAGTTCGTTCCTGATTGGAACCGCGTTCGTCACCTGCACCGGCGTGCCGCTGTACCTCTGGTTCTTCGGCGCCGATGCCTTCCAGATCGGGATGTTTCTCTTCTTGGTGATCGCAACGGGGTTGAGCATCACGCTGGGTTATCACCGGCTTTTCGCCCACATGTCGTTTCAAGCGCTGTGGCCGGTCCGGATGCTCACCTTGATTTTCGGCGCCGCGGCCTTTGAGAATTCTGCGTTGAATTGGGTTTCGGATCACCGGCGCCACCATAAGCACGTCGACCACGAGCAAGATCCCTACGATATCTCCCAGGGCTTCTGGTATGCGCACATCGGTTGGATCCTGTTCAAACTCGATCCCGAACCGCCGCTCGACAACGTCGCTGATCTGCGGAAAGACCGGCTGATTCTCCTGCAGGAGCGGTTTTATTTACCGATCGCTTTGACTGCCGGTTTTTTGATTCCGGCGCTTTTGGGTGGGCTTCATGATGGCTGGGTCGGAGCACTGGGCGGTTTACTTCTTGCCGGCGTGGCCCGCATCACGGTCGTGCAGCACATGACCTTCTTCATTAACTCGCTGTGCCATACCGTCGGGCAGCAGCCTTATTCAGATAAGTGCAGCGCGCGCGACAGCTGGCTCATGGCGATTTTCACGTTCGGTGAAGGCTACCATAATTACCACCACGAGTTTCAGCACGACTACCGGAACGGCGTGAAATGGTGGCAGTGGGATCCGACAAAATGGAGCATTTGGACCCTCGAAAAAATGCGGCTCGTCCGTTCTCTCCGTCGTGTCCCTGAGGACAAGATCCTGATCGCTCAACTCGCCGAAGCGCGTCGTCGCGTCGAGGCTCGCCTCGCTTGCCAGAAAACCCCTTTGTCCGCCCGTTATCGTGAACTCCTGCAAACTTCACGTGCGAAGCTGCATCGTTTATCGGAACAGTGGGCTCACTTGAAGGCGCAGTATGCCGAAAAGACCGATACGAAGATCGCTCAGGTGCGCGACGCTTTGGCGGAAATCCGCCGCGAGGTGCAACTTGCCATGGATGTTCTCGAACTGGCCGGTGCTCCCGCCCGCGTTTGAAGTTAAAGGAGCGGTGCCAGCAGCCGGCTGAGATCTTCGGCCATGCTGCCGAAGAAGGGAAATTTCGGCGGTCGTTCCGGTTTAGGTGCGGAGCACATGGGCGTGAGCGAAGTCGCCCAGCGTTTCATCGCCAGGACGTCCGGCTTGGAGTGGACGAGTACGCCGATCTCAAAGTTAACGAACAGACTTCGCAGATCGAAATTTGCCGAACCCATGAGACCCAGCCGGTCATCAATGATGACGGCCTTGCTGTGAAGCATGGGGCCGTTGTGGAGGAGGACCCGGGCTCCGGCGAGCCGCGCCTGTCGCAAATAATGACGGCGCGCCATATCCGTCACCGGATGATTGGATCGGGCCGGCACAATCAGCGTTACGTCTTTCCCCGCTCGCGCTTTCACGATCAGTGAGCGGAGCAGGACGTCGTCCGGGATGAAGTAGGGCGTCACCACCCAAATGCTTTCGTCCGCCTCCTGAATCATCGACACGATGCTTTCGTAAAGGGGATCGCCGGGGACATCGGGGCCGCTCGCGATGACCTGAAGTTCGCTTTTACCGCAGGGTTGGCTGGCGATGGCCGGGATTTCCGCGTGCAGTTGGTCGACGCTCTGCTTCGTGGTAAAGCACCAGTCGGCAATGAAGACCTCGTTCAACAGCGCTGCCGCCGGTCCCTGCACCAATGCACCAAAGTCCTGCCAGCGTTTTTTCAGGGGAGTGGGCCCCATGTATTCTCGCGCGAGATTATGACCGCCGACCATGGCCGTGTTGTGGTCGAACACCGCGATCTTGCGGTGATTCCTCAAATTCGCGAAGCCGCGCGAGGTGAACGGAATCACCGGCATGAAACGTCCCACTTCACCCCCGGCGTTCCGCAGGGGCTGCACGAAGCTGCGGCTGGAAAAAACACAACCCACCGCGTCGAGCAGCAGGCGAACCTTCACCCCCGAGCGCGCCTTCTCCGTGAGAAGGCGGACGATGCGCCGCCCGGTGTCGTCGCGCGCGAGGATGAATGCCGTGATATGGATCACGTGTTTCGCTGCGCGGATATGTTCTTCCAGGACTTTAAATGCGTCCTCGCCGGTCGTAAGCAGGCGGACCGAGTTACCTGCCACGGGCGGACCCGCGCCCGCGGAAATCGCGGTCTGAGCCACCGCCGCGCCGGCGAATTCGGAAGCTTGCACCGGCGCCACGGGGAGAGTGGGGAGCAGGCGCGACTTGTGGGCAATGAGACGGCGGAGTTTGCGCCCGCTGAACAGCAGGTAGAGCGGTACCCCGATGTACGGTACGAGGATGATAATGAGCATCCAGGCGAACGTATTGGCGGGCGCCCGTTTTTCGCTCACGAGCCGTGCGACCATGAATAGCGCGAGGACAAAGCCCGCGATCGAAAACAGATGGGTGAGCCACCCCCGCTCCGCTAGGTCCTCGAGAAATTTTCGTACGTGCCCGGACATCAACAGACGCCGAGACAAAAGGGGCGCGGGTAAGTGGCAAGGCTGCTCGAAAAAAACCTTGCCGTTGCTCACGTGAGCCGAGATTTTCCGCGTTCCACTTTTGGTAGGATACTCAAGTGGCCAACGAGGGGAGACTGTAAA
>JBDSSU010000494.1:0-12626 GCA_039928635.1 Opitutaceae bacterium
CGGGAATTCACGTGGTGGCGCGCGCGCATGCTCGGCGGCCGAACCAATCACTGGGGGCGCATCGCGCTCCGGAACGGGCCTCACGATTTCAAACCCTACAGTCGCGACGGCCTGGGCTTCGACTGGCCGATCAGCTACGAGGATCTCGCTCCCTACTACGACAAGACCGAGATGCTGGTCGGAATTTACGGCTCGAACGAGAGTTTGGAAAACACGCCGAATTCGTCCCCCGGCGTGCTGTTGCCTCCGCCCAAAGCACGCGCCGGTGAACTCCTCGCGCAGCAACGCGCGAAGAAACTCGGCATGCCCGTCATCCCGATTCACCGCGCCGTGCTCAGCCAGCAGCAGGATGCGGCCACGATTCCCGCGAAACTTCATCCGGGTAATCCGACGGCGCAGCGCATTCTCGCCGACGCCATGCGGCAGCGGGCCGCGTGTTTTTGGGCCACCGATTGCGGACGCGGCTGCTCGATCAAGGCGAACTACCAGTCGACCACGGTGCATCTGCCTCCGGCGCTCGTCACGGGGAATCTCGATATCATCACCGACGCGATGGTGCGCGAAGTCACCGTCGACGAAAATGGCAAGGCGACAGGCATTGCTTACATCGACAAAGCCACGAACGAAGAGCGCACCGTCAAAGCGCGGGTCGTCCTGCTCGCGGCCAGTTCAGCGGAGTCCGTGCGTATCCTGCTCAACTCCCGATCGACGCGATTCCCCAACGGATTGGCCAATTCCAGCGGGATGTTGGGGAAATACATCATGGACACGGTCGGCGCGGGTCTCGGCGGACAGATCCCGTTGCTGGAGAATTTGCCGCTGCACAACGAGGACGGCGCGGGCGGTCCGCATGTTTATGTTCCCTGGTGGCTCTACCAGGAGCAGCACGCCGGCAAACTCGATTTCGCCCGCGGCTATCACGTCGAGTTTGGGACGGGCCGCCAGATGCCAGGAATTCGAACCGGCGCCGGTTTGGAAAACCTCACGCAAGGAAGTTATGGCGCGAAACTGAAAGCGGAAGCGCGTCGCTACTATGGCTCGCAGGTTTATTTCTCGGGACGCGGGGAAATGATTCCGAACGAAGATTCGTTCTGCGAACTCGATCCGGTCGTCAAAGACAGGTGGGGTTTGCCTTCGCTCCGCTTCCACTGGAAATGGTCCTCCCACGAACTGCGGCAGACGGCGCACATGCAACGCAGCTTTGCGGAGCTGATCGAGGCCATGGGTGGAAAAATCACCGAAACCCCGAAGGCCGATCCCTTGGACGCGATTCGTCCGGGCGGCAACGTGAAGCATGAAGTCGGCGGCGCCCGCATGGGCCTCGATGCGAAGAAATCGGTAACGACTCCCTGGTGCCGCACATGGGACCTGCCGAATGTCTTTCTGACGGATGGTGCGTCGTTCTGCTCGAACGCCGACAAGAACCCCACGCTCACAATCATGGCTCTGGCGTGGCGCACGTGCGACCACGTGCTGGCAGAGATGCAAAAGGGGAATCTGTAATCCCGCTCGATCGCTTGCGTCCGGCGTCGGCGCGCCCGGAAATTCCATCCTCCCCGTAAAACCCCGGGCGCCATCCACCCCTCACCCTGCTGCTTCGCTCAAGCAGTGAACCCCCGGGGAGCTTGCGGGTCAGCTAGTCCTTCCCCACGGTCCGCCGCAACCCCCTCGCTGTCATGAAAAAATTCTTCCTCTTCCTCCTCGGCACGATCGTCGTGCTCCTCCTCGTGGTTTATGTCGGCGGGCAATTTTTTCTCGGCTCCGCCGTCAAGGCAGCCGTGAACGAGTTTGGTCCCAAACTCACGCAAACGAAAGTCGAGCTCGCGAGCGCGAAAATCTCGCCCATCAGCGGCGCAGGAACCCTGAGCGGATTGTTCGTCGGCAATCCTCCTGGCTGGACCTCGGACAAGGCGTTTTATCTCGGACAAGTTCACGTGGACATCGCGCCTGGTTCTTTTTTCAAGGACCACATCGTGATCAATGAGGTCATCATCGATCAGCCCGAGTTCGTTTACGAAACGAAGTTGGTGGCGAGTAACATCGGAGACCTCATGAAAAATATCGAGGCGGCTACCGGCGGAAAAAAGCCCGACGAGCCAGCCGCGAAAGACGGAAAAGAACGGAAGTTCGAGGTGAAAAAATTCACCCTGCGCAATGGCAAGGTGACGATCGGCGTCGGCTCGGCGACCTCCACGATGTCGATGCCCGCGATCGAGCTTGTGGACATCGGCACAAAGGAAGGCGGCCTCACCGCCGACCAGCTCGCCTCCACCATCATGCGCAGCGTCACCAGTTCCGTGATCTCAGGCTCAACCAAAGCTTTGATGAACACCATCCCCACGGCCGGCGCCGCGGCCGGCGACGCACTCAAGAAAGCCGGCGACGGTCTGAAGAAAATGCTGGGTGGCGAGAAGCAGTGAGATCGCCGTTTGGCGAGGGCTGGCCGCCCGCATGGGCGCCGACGGACCGCTTGGTTGGCACGGGCCTCTTGCCCGTGGGCTCGGAACACGGGCAAGCGGCCCGTGCCACCCAAATCCTGTAACGCGATATCATCCCGAACATTCATTGACCCGGCTCAGGGCGTTCGCTGCCTTCCTCACATGAAGGTCACCTACTACCTCGAAATTCTCTCCTCTTGGTGTGCCTGGGCAGAGCCCATGTGGACCGACTTGAAAGCCCGATACGCGTCTCACGGGGTCGAGTTCGAATGGAAAATCGCCCTGATGAATCCGGGGGACTTCCCGGTTTCGCGCGATCAGTGCGATTGGTTCTATCAGCGCAGCGGTGGCACGGTGATGCACTCGCCGTTTAAATTGAACTCCGGATGGTTCGAGGCCTCGCGAAAAGGCATCTACCACGCGCCCAATCTCGTGGCGGAAGCCGGCAAGGATTTTGGCCTCCTGGGTGACGAGCTTCGGCTTGCTCTCTCGCACGCGGCCCTCCGCGAAGGGCGAAAGATCGGCGATCTCGCGGAAGCGGTGTCCATCGGGGCCAAGGCCACCAAGCTCAACGCCCGGAAGCTTCGCGCCGCCGCGGACTCCGCTGCGGTCCAAGCGCGCGTGGAGGCGAGCACCGCGGAGTTTCACGCCCACCAGATCAACCAGCGCCCGGCGTTTGTCCTGACGGATGCGATCGGAGACAAAGCGGTGTTCTCCGGCCTGGTTCGAATCGAACCGCTCGCGGCGACGATCGACGCGATGCTAAACGACACGGCCGCGTATTCCGCACACCGCGTTCACTTCGGCGCGCCGCCGACGACCTGAGTGCGTTTGGCGAGTTGGTTGTTAATTGCCACCGCTGTGACCCGAAACTCCCGTATCCCGCTGCAGCTCTTGCGCGAGAGAGTCGGAGTCCTGTTCCGAAGGTTCGTGCGCCGTTTCGGGCGGTGGCAGAATAACGCTCTGCAGCCCTTCGACGTCCGCGACGTCAATTTCGACGATGCGAGCCCGGTCTTCGTCGGCGCGAGTGCCGCGACCCGGGCGCGCTTCATTGGCTAAACCGACCTGGCCGGGACGTTTCGACCGGAGAGGGAACGTCTCGATCGACTCGGGGGATTCAGGAGCCCCGGGATACTGACTGGAGCGAGGGGTGACTTGTTGGGCTGTGGGGGCTGTGGGGGCGTTCATCACGGCTCTTCGACCCGACTCCCGCAATCGGGTTGCTGGCTATTTGAGTGTCCGACAAAGGAAACAAGGGGGCGGTGGCGTTGACCACCGCGCGGAAAAGAAATTTCCTGCGCGATGCTGTTAAACCGCCATCTGTCGTACGCCCAAGGTTATCTTGAGCTCGGCATGCTGAAGGAGGCCGCAGCGGAACTTGATCTCATTCCCGCCCCGGCGAGCGACAGCAGTGCGGTCCTCGCGCTCCGGCTGGCGCTGTTGCAGGAGCGTAAAAACTGGAACGCGTTGCGACTCGCGGCCGAGATCTTCGTGCGGCGTGAGCCCAAGGAAGCGGGAGGCTGGATCACCTGGGCCTACGCCACGCGCCGCGACCAGTCGTTGGTGGCGGCGGAAAAGATTCTCCTTGAGGCGGAGCGGATGCACCCAACGGAAGCCACCATCCAGTTTAACCTCGGTTGTTACGCGTGTCAGCGCGGCGAGCTGAAAGAAGCCCGCCGCCGCGTGAACCGCGCGATTGCGTTGGAGAAATCTTTTCGTTCGCTCGCGGCGACGGATCCGGATCTCGCCCCCTTACGCGAAGCGGAACGCGCGGACTGTCCACCGCGCCCGTAATTTGACAGCTGGCAACCCCGAAGCCGCCATCCACCCTTTTGCCCCGCCCCGCATGTCCACGCCGCCGCTGCTCGAACTCCGTGCTCTCGCCAAGTCGTTCGGCGGAGCGCGAGCGCTTCGCGGAGTGGATTTCGACCTGCGGGAAGGCGAAGTGCACGCGCTTCTGGGAGAGAACGGCGCGGGAAAAAGCACCCTGATTAAAATCGTCACGGGCGCGCATCAGCCGGATCGGGGCACGATCAAGGTGGCTGGCCAGATCGTGGCGGGTCTCTCGCCGGCCACCGCACGCCAGCTCGGGATCGCCTGCATTTACCAACAACCCGCGCTGTTCCCGGATCTCACCGTGGCCGAAAACATCGCGCTCCGCCTCGAGCCGGCCGCGGCGCTGCGACGCGTGGATTGGTCAGCGCGCCGCGAGCGCGTCCGCGGGCTCCTGGATCGCATCGGCGCGGTGATTTCGCCCGAGGCCGAGGTGCGCACGCTCTCGATGCCGGAGCAACAGCTCGTTGAAATTGCCTGCGCACTCGGCGCGGGTGCGCGCATCGTCATCATGGATGAACCCACCGCTTCACTCACCCAGAAGGAGCAACACCTGCTCTTCGCCGTGGTGCGCGAGCTGCGCAAGAGCGGCGTGGGCGTCATCTACATTTCCCACCGGCTGGAGGAAATTTTCGCGCTGGCGGATCGCGTGACCGTGCTGCGCGACGGTGAAAGTGTGGGCACCAACGAAGTCAGCGAACTCAACGAAGCCGCGCTGATTCGCATGATGGTCGGCCGCGAACTCACCCAAATTTATCCTCCCAGCGAATCCGCGCCCGGGAACGTCGTGCTGGCGTTGCGCAATGTCGGCTGCCGCACTTCCGGCGTGCAGGGCGTCACGTTCGACGTGCGCGCTGGAGAAATCTTCGGGCTGGCGGGCCTGGTGGGCGCGGGGCGAACGGAACTCGCCCGCATTTTATTCGGAATCACTCCGGCGGACACCGGGGAGATCACGCTCAACGGCGAACGCGTGGTGTTGCACTCGCCCCAAGACGCGATCGCGCGGGGCATCGCTTACGTACCGGAAGATCGGCGACGGCACGGCGTCGTGCTGGATTTGCCGATCGCGCACAACATGACCATGGCCATTCATCCGGGATTTTTTCCGGCGACCTGGCTGCGGCTCAGTGCGGAACGAGGGCTGGCGCTCGATTTCATCCGTGATCTGGCGATTAAATGTTCCGGACCGGAAGCACCCGGCGGAAGTCTTTCGGGCGGCAACCAACAGAAGGTTTCCCTGGCCCGCTGGCTCGCCACAAAACCCAAGCTGTTGATTCTCGACGAGCCCACCCAGGGCGTGGACGTCGGAGCGAAGGGCGAAATCCACAAGATCATCCGCCGTCTCGCGAAGGAAGGCCTCGCGGTGCTGTTGATCTCGAGTGATTTGCCCGAAGCACTCGGGATGAGCGATCGCATCGGAGTGATGCGGGGCAGCACGATCGCCGCGATTCTGCCGGGCGGAAGCGATGCCCACACGGTGATGGCCGCCGCGCTCGGCTCGGAAAAGGGAGCGGCTGCATGAGCCGCTATTTCCGCGAAATCTCCGTGGCGGCAGCGCTCGCCTTGGTCCTGGTCGGACTCGCGCTTTTCGCGCGGGCGTTCTACCAGCCGCAACCGCTGCTCACATTAGTCACGAGTCAGGTTGCTCCGACCCTCGTCATCGCTTGCGGCATGACGCTCGTGATCATCTGCCGGCAGATCGACATTTCCGTCGGCTCGTCTTTTGCGATCTGCGGCGTCTGCGGCGCCTTGTTGCTCAAGCAGGGTTTCCCGATCGGGCTCGCGTTGCCTGCTTCGGTTTTGCTCGGGGCGGCGTTCGGTGCTTTGAACGGCGCGCTGGTCGCCGGACTTGGACTGCCTTCGATCGTGGTAACGCTCGCGACCATGGTGACGTGGCGCGAAGCGCTGCGCTGGTTGCGCCAGGGGGTCTACGTGAACATCGGCACCGAAAATCAATGGTTCGGCCTCAGTCAGCGCGCGGGGCAATGGACGATCATCATCGTTGCCGTCGGGTTGATGATCGGACTCGCCGTCGTGATGAAACATCTCGCCGCGGGTCGCTTTGTTTATGCGGTGGGGACCGATGCGGAAGCGGCGCGCCTGGCGGGAATTCGACCGCGCCTCGTGACGTTTCTTTGCTTCGTCCTCATCGGCGCGCTGACGGGACTCGCCGCCATGATGTCAGCGGTGCAATCGCCGCAGGTTGACCCCACGGCCGGTGTGGGACTGGAGCTCCGCACCATCGCGGCGGTCGTGGTCGGCGGTGTTTCCATCTCCGGCGGACGCGGCAATCTTTGGGGAGTGCTCGCGGGCTTGCTGCTGCTCTCGAGCATCAATCCGGCTCTCACTTATCTCGGCGTCTCGGCGTTTTGGGAAAAGGCCATTCAAGGCACGATCATCCTGCTCGCCGTCGTGGCCGACGGACTGCGCAGCCGCAAACGGGCGAATTAATCCTGATGAACTCAGATAAACACGGCCTGAAAAAGCTGCTCTTCCGACACGAGACGCTGCTGCTGCTCGTGCTCGTGGGCGAGTGGCTGTTCTTCTATTTCCGCGGAACGACCACGAATTTTAGCGGAGTGACCGTCGGCTTTGGCACAGCGGGCGCGCAGATCGATATCCTGCGCCACTCCTGCGAAATCGGCCTGCTCGCTCTCGTGATGACGCCCGTGATTCTCACCGGAGGCATCGACCTTTCGGTCGGGTCGCTGATGGGCTTGAGCGCCGTGGTCTTTGGAAAATTGTGGCGCGATGCCGGGGTCCCGATTCCCGCCGCGATCACTGCCACGCTCGCACTCGGCGCCCTCGCCGGTGGACTTAACGCCACCCTGATCACTGCGCTTCGCCTCCCGCCGCTGATCGTCACGCTGGGAACGTTCTCGCTGTTTCGCGGGCTGGCCGAAGCGCTCACGCGCGGAGCCGACACGTTCACGGGATTCCCGGCATCGTTTCAAGCGATTGGGCAGAACAACTGGTTCGGCCTCCCCGCGCAGCTGCTGGTGTTTGTTCTCGTGGCCGCGGCAATCTGGTTGCTGGTGCACCGCACCACGCTGGGACGATCTTTCCGCGCCATCGGCTACGCGTCCGAAGGCGCGCGATACGCGGGACTGCCCGTCGGGCGGCGACTGGCGACCGTGTACATCCTCGCCGGCCTGGGCGCGTCGCTCGCGGGATTGATTTTCACGGCCCGTCTGAACCAGGCCGGCGCCAACACGGGCACCGGTTACGAGCTGTTCGCCATCACCGCGGTGGTGCTGGGAGGGACGAGCATTTTCGGCGGCAGCGGCAGCGTGCACGGCACCTTGCTCGGCTGGGCGGCCGTCGCGGTGCTCAGCGACAGTTTGCCCTACGTCGATTGGCCGCGTGAGGTCGGCGGCATGCTTACCGGATTGCTGTTGATTGTCGCACTCTCGGCCGGCGTACTGCCAAAATTCTTGTCAGCCTGGCGCGCGCGTCGCCACTCTTCGCGCTCTGTAAACCCTCAACCGACTCCCTCCCCATGAAGCGTTTCTTCAGCCTCTCGTTCCTCGCCGTCAGCCTGATTTTTTCCGGCTGCGGAAAGAAGGACTCCGCCCCTGCCGCCGGCTCTGCTGGGGCCAGTGGCAAAAAGCTCACGATCGCCATGCTGCCCAAATCAAAGGGCAACGCCTACTTCCTCTCCGCCGCCAAAGGCGCGCAGAAAGCGGCCGACGCCTTGAACGACACTTTACTCTTCGACGGCCCGACCCAGACGGATCCCGCCAAGCAAAACGAAATCGTCGAAGGCTGGATCAACAAGGGCGTCGATGTGATCGCGGTGGCGGCAGAAGACAAAGCCGCGCTCTCGACCGCCCTGCGCAAAGCGCAGAGCAAGGGAATCAAGGTGGTCAGCTTCGACGCTGACGTCATGCCGGATGCCCGCACCTTTTTCGTCAACCAAGCCACGCCTCAGGGCATCGGTGAATCACTAATGGATGAAGCCGCCCGCCTCGCCGGCAGCGAGGGCGAGTTCGCGATCATCACCGCTTCGCTCACGGCCGCGAACCAGAACGAATGGAAGAAGAGCATCGACGAACGGTTGAAGATGTATCCGAAGATGAAGCTCGTCGAATTCCGCCCGTGCGATGACGACAAGGCCAAGGCGCAATCGGAAGCGACGACGATCATGAGCGCGCATCCGAATCTGAAATTGATCATGTCCATCTGCTCCCCCGGCGTCCCCGGCGCCGCGGAAGCCGTAAAGCAGGCCGGCAAGACCGGCAAAGTGAAAGTCATCGGCCTCGGTCTTCCGAATGAAAACAAGGCTTACGTGCACAGTGGCGTGACCGACAGCGTCATCCTCTGGAACACCGAAGAACTGGGTGCCCTCGCGGTTCATGCGGCCGATGCGCTCGCCCGCGGCACGCTCAAAGCCGGTGACAAGAGCTTCACCGTGGGTGGGAAGACCTACGATATCGTGGGCGACAACATCATGCTCGGGAAGCCGTTCATCTTTAACAAGGCGAACATCGATCAGTTCGACTTCTAAGCGACCGCCCCCTGGCCGCAGCGGACAAGTTTGTCACGTCTTACGTGACAAACTCACGCTCGGGCGTACTGGAGGGAGCGGCACTCGACGGCTGCGGTTTCGTTTGCGTCTAAGATTCATCCACGAGGAAAGTCCGCTTCCCCCAAGCCGGATTTACCCGCTGGCCAAACGCGAACCTCCAGCAGTATGAAACGCTACCCGCCGCTCACTTTCCGGGGGACCCTCCTCTTCGCCTTCGTCGCCGCGCTGCTGCTTTCCAGCCTGCTTTGTTTTCTGCATCGCGAGAAGGTTAACGAGTTCTCGGATTACGCGCTGATCGCCGGACTCAGCTTCGGTTTTATGGCGTGGACCATCGCATGCCTTCGAATCAACCAAAAGATTCGGGCGCTCAGTTTGGTGGTTCGGGCATTCGGGTTCGCGTTCGCCATGCTGCTCGTCGTCGTCGCCGGCGCTTTCATCCGGCGCCAGATCACGGGTGAATTGCCCCACGCTCTCGCGGACGTGCCGTTTCCTCTGTTCGCGCTGATGCCGTTGCTTCCCGCTTTTTTCGGTCAGCCCTCCGTCGCAGCAGAGGAGGAATCGGGTTCGTCCTTGCGCTGAAGCCAGGCGTCCTTCCCAGCACGAGGAGTCCCGCTCGAACCGGGAACTGGTTACAGGGATCGCGCCGGCATTGGCAGGGAATCGGCGTGCGTGGGCATGCTCGTATAGTCGGGGCGGCGCAAACCAGGGACGAGATCAGCGACTTTCACGCACTGCCCAGTGCGGATACTTTCGTTGGCGGCGATGCCGACCAGGATCGAGCAAGCGCCCGCGCGTTCATCGGCGGCGCGCAGGTATTTGTCGCTGGGCAATTCCGGCAAAAGGATGTCGTCCAGCATCAATTTATCCCCGCCGCCGTGATCCCCCGGTGCGGTCCAGGGCGTGACGTCATAGGCTTCCCCGCGCAGCGGAATGACCCGGGTGCTGACCCCGCCTCCCTCCACCTTTCCGAGATGAGTTTGGGTGCCATTCACGTACACCGATTCGACAATTTCATGCTCGATCCGGCCACGGGTGCCGTTGAACGCGACCGTGTAACCTTCCCACGCGTTAAAGGCGTTCAGGGAATAACTCAGTGTCGCGCCCGTGTCGTACCCCACCGCGACGTTCATGGTATCTTCGATGTCGATCTCCGGACGCCACACGCACCGATCGCGGAAGTAGCCGTCGAATTTCTCCTGATCGAGGTAAAGCGATTTCAGGTCCGGCACTGCGGACAGGTCCATGAAGAAGCTGCACCGATCGCTTTCGGGGCAGCGGTGGCAGCGCTCGTGAGGCCCGCTCAATCCCAAACGTCGCGCCATCTCCGGGGTGTAGAAGTCGCGTTTGCCTGTCGCAGAAACCGAGACAGGCATCGCGCTCAGCCACCAGTTCACGAGATCAAAGTGATGAGTGGATTTATGCACCATCAGCCCGCCGGAATTTTCTTTGCGACTATGCCAGCGGCGGAAGTAGTCAGCCCCGTGGTGGGTGTTGAGCAGCCAGTGGAAGTCGACGGAGAGCACGTCGCCGATCTCACCACTCATGAGGAGATCCTTCACCTGGGCGCGCGGGGGCGAGTAACGATAGTTGAAAGTCACCCGACACTGCCTGCCGGTGCGCTCGCGCGTTTCGAGAATCTGGCGGCACGCCGCGGCCGTGGTTGTCATCGGCTTCTCGGTAATCACGTCGCACCCCGCTTCCATGGCGGCGACGATGTAGGCGTGGTGCGAGGCATCGATCGTGGTCACGACCACCACCTCTGGCTTCGTCTCCGCCAGCATTTGGGAAAACTGGGCTGACGCATAGCCAGGCGGGACCAGCGCCCCGTTTTTCGACGATCGCGCTCGTGCCAGCTCGACGCGACCGGGATTCAAATCACAGACGCCGACGAGCTGCGCCCACTCCCGGTAGCCCGTCTCGATGGCGTCTTGGTAGATCTGATGTCGCGACCCCAAGCCGACGATTGCGTAACGGCGGCGTGACTGCGGCGGGACCGCAGAAGAAGAAGGAGGTGACGAGGCGTTCGAGGCGGACATAGGGAGAAACTAAGCAGCAATCGGCGGAGAAGACGGACACGCGACAGGCAGTCCGGCAAGTGCTCAATAACGGGGATATTCCAAAGTAAACGTGACGCGCGCGGAGGAAGTTGCGAAATGCGCGCGAGTGGTCTAGCGGTCTGCGTCATCCCATGCTGCCCGCGCATAGATTTAAGTTTTCGGCGTTTTTTTTGTCGGCAGCAGCGCTCCTCACGACCGGGGGTTGCACCTTCATCCCCTCGCACCAAGTTTCGATCGACGCCATCAGCGGCCCGGTGACGTCAATGGGTGCCGCGTATCGTCTCGTGGATAAAGATCCGCTGGCAGTCCGCGAGTCGGGTCAGCGCAAACTGGTTTTCGCCTGCGTGGCCGCGGCGCTGGACGCCAAAGGGATCTTCGAAGCGCCCGCCGGAGTGCAGCCCGACTTCACCGTCGAAATCGATTACGGATCGACCCGAAGCATGGGGATGCCTCGCTCGACCGGGATGCCGGCCACGACGGAAAATTTCCTGCAACTTTCCGCGCGGCGGCCAAAAATCGACGGCGGTCCCGGCAAGGGCGAGGAGATCTGGAATGTCCGGATCTCGATTCTCGAAGAACGGGTCGACCTGAGCACTCTGATTCCCGTGCTCGCGGCGGTTTCAGCGGACTACATTGGACAGGACACGCAGATTGAGCGCTCGATGAGGGTGTCGGAAAAGCAGCCCAACATCGCCCATGTCAAAGGAGTGGCCCAAGCGGTGGCGCTGGGCCGGTCGGCGCCCTGAAGCCCACCGCTCACTCCGGGCGAAGCGATTACTTCAGAAGGTCCGCGAGAGGCGCTTTGATCGCCGCGGCCCAGATCGCATAACCAATTTCGCTGGGGTGAAGAAGGTCAGGCATAATGTCTTTCGGCAGCGTCCCATCGGGCCAGAGAAATTTTTGACCGATATCGAGGAAGTGAATGGATTTCCCATCGTGAAGCCTGGCAATGATGGCGTTCACCTCCTGCACCTCCGTGCGGTTGAGTGAATCTTTTTCTCCGCGCGGAAAAATCGCGAGCAACAGGATTTTTGTTTCGGGCAGACTCGAGCGCAGCCCCTGGACCACGGCGGTGACGCCCTCGACGGTTTCAGCAACGGTGTTGCGGCGGGTGGCATTGTCCCGCTCCAGGCCGGTGTTGTTGGTCCCGATCATCAACACGACAACGCGCGGTTTGATCCCGGCGAGCTCACCGTTCTGCATGCGCCAAAGCACATGTTGGGTGCGATCGGCGCTGATGCCGAAATTGGCCGCGTGCAGCGGGGCGAAGTGCTCCTCCCAAAGGACCTTCCCGGTGGTCCGCCAGAAATCGGTAATCGAATCGCCGAGGAAAAGGACATCCACGCCTCCCGCTTTGGCGATCGCCACAAAACCTTCGTGGCGTCTCATCCAACCCGCGTCTTTGGAAGCGGGCTGGAGCGCGGTATTTCCGTCCGCCGCAAAAACGCTGACAACCCCGGCCGCCAGGAAGCCGGCGATTTTGAGCAATTTGGAGAGCTGAATTTTCATGGAGCAATGCGTGTCGCTGAAGAGACCACCAAAAAGATGAACGCCAGTCGAAGGGTCGAGGAAGGTTTTATTTTTTGCCGCAGGAACGCCCGGCGAACCGGCGAGCTTGTAGACCTGCGTTCGCCAGGAGGAAACAGCCGATGCCGTACACCGACCCCGGTCCGTTCCGCTTTCGTCGCGGGAAACTTGTTAGCCCGAGTAAACATCCCCGGAGCGAGCTCCGGGCATTCGCAGAAACTGATGCACCTTGACGTTCACAGT
>JBDSSU010000495.1:0-3877 GCA_039928635.1 Opitutaceae bacterium
AATAAGGCCCGTCGCCACGCCTGGCATCGGAACCTGAGCGCACGAGCCTTTAACGCGGTCTTCAACTTGCTCAGCGGAAATCGGCAGGCCGACCCGCACGTTGGGGGATATTCTTTGCTCACTCGCAAGGTGACGGACGCGTTCCTGCGAGTTCAAGACACTCATCGCCACTATCTGCTCATCCTTGGCTGGATGGGATTCAAAACCGCGGTGATCCCAGTCGAGCACCGCGCGCGCTATTCGGGATCCAGTACCTACACTTTCTCGCGGCTGCTCGCACATGCCCTGACAGGTCTGACCTCCCAATCCACCGTCTTGTTGAAAATTTCCATTGGCGTCGGTTTTATGTATTTCGCAGCGGCCGTTATTGGCACGACCTACCTATGCGTCAGTTACTTCGTACAGGGCTATCGTGCCGGCTGGGCTTCCACCATCGTCCTGCTGCTCGCTTCAACGGGCCTCATTCTGATGGCGGTTGGAATTCTCGGCATCTACATCGGCAATATTTTCGAGCAGGTGCGGCACCGGCCGCTGTATCTTGTACAGGACCAAGTGAATTTGTCCGGATCTCCCCGCGATTTTCCCCGCCGTTCATGACTTCGCCGCCTCCACGAAGCTACGGCACAGGCTCCACGATGGCGGAGGCCGATACGGTCGCCCTGACCGAGCTCCGCCGCCAGGGTTACACCGTCCTTCCCGAAATTCTTTCCGCGTCTGAAGTGGCGGAGGCTCGTCTCCGCCTCGACAAGGTGTACGCGACCCAGGAAAATGAATTCGGTGCAAACGCCCTCACCGCGATCAAGGAGCTTCACCTGGCTCGCCTGCCGCTCGCGTATGATGACTGGTTTCTCACGCTCGTCACCAAGCCGCCGGTGCTCGACCTCATTCGCAAATGCCTAGGGCAATTCGTGGTTCTCCATCTCCAAAACGGCATTCTTAATATGCCTAACCAAGTTCACCATCAGTCAGCCTGGCATCGGGATTTGCCGTATCAGGAATGGACCAGTTCCAAGCCTCTGGCGTTGAGCGCGCTTTTTTGCCTCGACCCTTTCACTGCGGAAACCGGTGGAACTCATGTCCTGCCTTATAGTCACAAATTCGAATCGCTCCCGTCCCTCGATCATGTCGAGAAACATGCCACCGTTGCCTCCGCGCGGGCTGGAAGCGTAGTCATTTTCGACTGCATGCTATTCCACCGTGCCGGGGATAACACATCTTCGGGTATCCGCCGCGGCATTAACCACGTTTACGCGATCCCCCTGCTCAAGCAGCAGATTGATATCCCTCGCAGCTTACAGGGCAAATACTCCGACCAGCCCGAACTGGCTCAACTACTTGGCTACACTTCGCAGGTGCCAGCGACGATTAGTGACTGGCGGCGAAGCCGGTCGGAACGCCTGAATCCGCAAATCTGAGGCCCTGATCGGTCCGCCATGACTCCCCTGCTTCAATCCGTCGCGGACTATTATTCCGACAAAGTGCGCACGCATGGAGCAACCCCGTTGGGAGCCGATTGGAATAGCGCCGAAGGTCAGCGGTTGCGTTTCGATACCCTGCTACGGATCATCCCGGTCAATCTGTCCTCCGTAACCTTGGACGAATATGGCTGCGGTTACGGGGCTCTCTTCGACCACCTGCGCGACACCGCTCGTCAAGCCGTGGAATACCTCGGGCTTGACGTTTCGGATTCAATGATTGGGGCGGCCCGCGCCCGCCATCACGCCAACGCTTTTCGCTTTCATCTGGCCGCAGTCAGTCCACGTGTCGCGGACTTCACAGTGGCCAGCGGCATTTTCAATGTTCGCCTCAAAGCATCGACCGCCGGATGGGAAGAACACATCGCCACCACCTTGGAGGCGATGCACGCCGGCTCAACGCGGGGTTTTGCATTCAACTGCCTGTCGAGCTACTCCGACGTACATAAGCGGCAAACTTATCTTTATTACGGAGACCCATGCTACTACTTCGATCTGTGCAAGCGGCGTTTCTCCGGGGACGTGGCTCTGCTCCACGATTACGGGTTGTATGAGTTCACTCTCCTCGTGCGCAAAAAACGCGATCTATGAAACCTCTTGTGATCTTTGGCTGCGGTGACATTGGGCAACTCGCACATTTCTATTTCACCTCTGATACTCAACGCTCGCTGGCCGGCTTTACGGTCGATGCGGCTTTCCGCACCACTGAAAACTTCTGTGGCCTGCCTGTTGTCCCGTTCGAAGAGGTGACCGAAAGATTTCCGCCGAGTACTCACGACCTTTTTGTTGCCGTCAGCTATAACCAGCTCAATCGCCTGCGCGCCAACAAAGCCGCGGAAGCGCGAAGCAAGGGATATACTCTCGCAAGCTATTGCAGCAGCCACGCCACGGTCCTCACGCGAGAACCCATCGGCGAAAACTGCTTCATCCTCGAAGACAACACGGTTCAACCATTCGTGAAGATCGGCCGGAATGTCACCCTTTGGTCCGGCAATCACATCGGTCATCACTCAACTATCGAGGACGATTGCTTCATCGCGTCTCACGTCGTGATCTCGGGAGGAGTTCGCATCGGCCCGCGCTGTTTCATCGGTGTCAACGCCACGTTGCGCGATCACATCACAGTGGGCGAAAGTAGTGTGATTGGTGCTGGGGCAATCATACTCGAGGATGTCCCTCCCCATTCCGTCTATAAAGCGGCGGGTACGGACCGCTCCCCGGTACCGAGTCATCGCCTGCGGCATCTCTAGTTAACAACGATGCGCTGGCGCAAACTTGGACTGCTTTTTTCCCCTGCCGCTCATTATCCGTGGATGGTTTCCCATGCGGCAAACCCGACGGCGGAGGTGCTTCCCAGCGGACGGGTGCGCATCTGGTTCAGCACCCGGGACGCGAAGAACCGTTCCCACATAACCGCCGGTATTTTCGAACTGCAGCCATCACCTCGCCTTCTCGATCTCGCCCCGGAGCCGCTGGTTTCTCCCGGAACTCTGGGCGCATTTGATGACAGCGGTGTTTCGATGGCATGCCTTGTCTCGGAGGGTGAGGCTTTGCGACTTTACTATCTTGGCTGGAATCTCGGCGTCACTGTACCGTGGCGCAATAGCATTGGTCTGGCGATCAGCCATGACCGGGGAACTTCCTTTACCAAACACTCCGTGGCTCCAGTTATGGACCGGCACGACGTCGATCCCTTTTCCCTCTCCTACCCTTGGGTACTGCGTGACGGCGAACGCTGGCGGATGTGGTACGGTTCGAATCTTCGTTGGGGAGCGACCGAACGCGATATGGATCACGTGGTGAAATACGCCGAATCACCTGATGGCATTAACTGGCAACGCAACGGCCAGGCAATCCTTCCCCATGCCGGCCCTTTGGAATACGCGCACGCCCGGCCTTGTGTCATCCGCGATCCTGACCGATTTCGAATGTGGTTTACCCATCGTGGGAGTAGCTACCGACTCGGCTACGCGGAATCGACTGACGGCTTCGTCTGGACGCGTGTGGACGCCTTAAGTGTATTGGAGATTTCACCACCGGGGACGTGGGACTCGGACATGATCACATACCCCTGCGTTTTCGACTGCATGGGCGCGCGTTACCTCCTCTACAATGGCAATGCGTATGGACGCACCGGCTTTGGACTGGCCCTACTCGAATAATGTTCGCACTCCTCTCCACTTGGCTTGATCGCACAGCCTTTCCGCGCATCGAAAATCCCGAGACGGAAGCGGTCAAGGCTGGAACTTCCAAGCTCTCCTATTTCATATTCGTGACGCCAATTGGCTACAGGGGCAAACCGCCGGCGTCATCTTTACCAATAGCTATTTAAGCGAATTCTATGGTCTGGTTCGCCGTTGGGAGTCAGCCGCGCCAAGCTCCTTTCGATTGCATTCGGTGAC
>JBDSSU010000496.1:0-3796 GCA_039928635.1 Opitutaceae bacterium
GTGGTCTCATCGGTCCGACTGGCGCGGGCAAAACCACCGTCTTCAATCTCATCACCGGAGTCTATGGCCCCGCGAGTGGCCGGATCGACTTCGGCGGGGATTCGCTCATCGGACTTCGCTCCAATCAAATTGCGGCGCGCGGGATTGCACGGACCTTCCAGAATATCCGCTTGTTCGAACGGCTGTCGGTTTTCGACAACGTGCGCGTGGCGTGCAATCTCCACCGCTCGACGAATCCGGTGCACGCGTTGCTTCGGCTGGGGGCTTTCTCCCGGGACGAGGCTTCGATCGAGAAGAACTGCGAGCAGTTGCTGGAGATTTTCAACCTGCAGCGATTTCGCGATGTCCCTGCCAAATCTCTCCCCTACGGCGAACAACGCCGGCTCGAGATCGTCCGCTGCCTGGCCACGAAACCGAAACTGCTGCTGCTCGATGAGCCGGCCGCGGGAATGAACCCGACCGAGAAGATCGAGCTAACGCGACTCATCCAGCAGATCCAAAAGCAATTTCATCTTTCGATCCTCCTCGTGGAGCATTCGATGAAAGTCGTCATGAGTGTCTGCCAGCGGATCACGGTCCTCGACTACGGCGCGAAGATTGCGGAAGGCACTCCGGCAGAGATCCAGAGCGATCCGAAAGTCATCGAAGCTTACCTCGGCGAAGATCACCAGATGGGTGCGTCGCGGCTTTGAAGCTGAACCGGCGCCTCATGATGATCATTCAACACGGGATGTGGGCGGGGTGCCCTCACCCCGCAGCCCGGCGGGTGAGGGCACTCGCCCTACAAAAACCCAAGCGACCAACCGCTTGCCACTGACCATGCTCAGCGTCGTCGATCTTCACGTTTCCTACGGCGCCATCAATGCGCTCAGCGGAGTTTCCTTCCAGGTCGAACAAGGTGCGATTGTCACTCTGGTGGGTGGTAATGGCGCGGGGAAGACCACCACGTTGCGCACGCTCTCCGGACTTTTGCGCGCCGACACCGGGACCGTCACGTTTCTGGGGGAAAATATCACGGCTCTTCCGCCGCATCAGATCGTCGCCCGCGGACTGGGTCACGTTCCCGAGGGACGCATGATATTCTCGAACCTCAGCGTGGACGAAAATCTTTCGATGGGCGCCTACCTTCAGCGCGATCGGGAGCTGATCGCGAAAAACCGCGACTACGTTTTTGGCATTTTCCCGCGGTTGAAAGAGCGGCTCAAACAAACCGCCGGTACGCTCTCGGGCGGTGAACAGCAGATGCTCGCGATCGGGCGCGCGCTGATGGGCAACCCGAAATTCCTGATGCTCGACGAGCCCTCGCTCGGCATCGCGCCGCGGCTGATCACCACCATCTTCGAGAAGATCGTGGAAATAAACCGCCATCAAGGGATCACCATTCTGCTCGTGGAGCAGAATGCGAATCTCGCCCTGGAGATTTCCAGCTATGCCTATGTGCTCGAAACCGGCCGCGTGTCCGTCGCGGGCGAAAGCAAAAAACTCCGCGCTGACCCGCAGTTGAAAGCGGCTTACCTGGGCGGTTGATTCCTTCGCCATCGCACCCTCGCGGCGAGCGACTGTCCGAACTGTAGGCGGTTGCCCGCCTAAAATCCTGGTCGCTTAAAACCCGTTCCCCCATGAAACCCCTGTCCTTCTGGAGTATTGCTCTGCTTTGCGCTGTCGGCCCCTTCCTCCACGGCGCTGAAACACCGGCGCTCGGCTGGCCGCAGCTCACGCGCGAAAACAAACCTTGGACCCGCTGGTGGTGGCCCGGCAGCGGCGTCGACAAGGCGAGCCTCACGCAGCAGCTCGAAAAATTCGCGGCCGCTGGACTCGGTGGCGTCGAGATCACGCCGATCTACGGGGCGAAAGGTTCCGAGAGTCGCTACCTCGATTTCCTCTCGCCGAAATGGATGGAGATGCTCGAGCACGTTGGTCGCGAGGCGAAGCGGCTGGGTCTCGGCGTCGACATGGCGACCGGGACCGGCTGGCCCTTCGGTGGCCCGTGGATCGATGAGGCCAATGCGCTCCAGCGCGCCGTGCTGAAGGAGGGCAGGATCGTGGGCGAGCCGACCAAGATGATGGTGAAACGCGCCGCACCGGGAGACGAAGGACTGGTGGTCGATCCCTATTCGCCCGAGGCGCTCCGCCGGTATCTCGCGCCTTTCGAGAAGCCGTTCGCGAATTTTCCGCGCGATCTCGTCCGTGGCCAGTTCCACGACTCGTTCGAATATTACAACGCGAGCTGGACGCCGAAGTTCGCCGAAGTCTTCCAACAGATGCACGGCTACGACGTGCAGAAATACGCTGCCGATCTTCTTGCCGCGCCGACCGCGACGCCTTCGATCGATCTGGAAACGTTGCGTCGGATCAAAAGCGATTTCCGCGAAACGCTCGCACGGCTCCACCTCGACTATCTTCGAACCTGGGTGGAGTGGTCGCACCAACGCGGCTTCGTCGTCCGCAATCAATCGCACGGTGCGCCCGGCAACATCCTCGATCTCTACGCGAACGCCGATATCGCCGAGACGGAGATCTTTGGCTCGACGCCCTTTCCCATTCCCGGGCTCCGACGCGCTGACGATGAGGTCCGTCACGATCAAGATCTGCCTGAGGCTCTCGTGATTCGCACCGCCTCGTCCGCCGGGCATGTGGTTGGCCACAATCTCTCGTCGAGCGAGAGTGCCACCTGGCTCCGCGACCACTGGAAAGTGGCGCTCGCGTACGCCAAACCCGAGATCGACCGCCTGTTCACGAATGGCATCAATCACGTTTTCTACCACGGCACCGTCTTTTCTCCCCAAGACGCCGCCTGGCCCGGCTGGCTTTTCTACGCTTCCACCCAGTTCAATCCCAACAATACGTGGTGGGATGATTTCTCCGCGTTGAACGCCTACGTCGGTCGCGTGCAGTCGATCCTGCAAGGCGGCAAGCCTGACAACGACGTCCTGCTTTACTGGCCCGTGGCGGATATCTGGGACAGCCCGACCGATCCGCTGATGAAGCAGCTCGGCGTGCATGACGTGAAGTGGCTGCTGGATCAGCCCTGCGGGAAAATTGCCCGCACGCTGATGGATCGCGGCTACAGTTTCGACTACATCTCCGACACTCAGCTGCAGCAGACGCGCTTTGCAGGCGGGGCGCTCGTGACTCCGGGATCGCGTTACAAGGTGGTCGTCGTTCCTGCGACGCGCCGCATGCCGGTCGCGACGATGCAGCACCTGGCGCAACTGGCGCAGAATGGCGCGAAGATCGTTTTCGAAAAACTACCCGAAGACGTCCCCGGTTTCGGCAATCTGGAAAAGCGCCGCGCCGAATTCAAGACCGCGCTCGCCCGGATCAGCACCGCGATGGTGAATAGCGACATCGTCGCCGCACTCACGCGGCACGGTGCGACGCGCGAATCCATCGCGGAGACGGGAGTGACCTTCATCCGCCGCGCGACGACGGGTGGTCACGATTATTTTTTCTCCAACCTCACCGCGAAGAAACACGATGGCTGGGTTCAGCTCGGCGTCGCGGCCGGCTCCGCGGCCATTCTCGATCCGCTCACCGGACGGAGTGGCGTGGCTGCTTTTCGTAACGATGCTGCAAACCGGTCCCAGATTTACCTCCAGCTCGCGCCGGGCGAGTCGCTCGTCGTTCGCACGCAGAGTGCGGGCGGTGCGAACGGAAACCGCTGGGCAAATGTGGAGAGTGCCGGCGCCTCCGTTGCGCTGACCGGCTCATGGAGAATCGAATTCCTCAAAGGCGGGCCGGAGCTTCCCCCGGCTTTTGCCACCACCGAGCTGAAATCCTGGACCGAACTCGGCGG
>JBDSSU010000497.1:0-5955 GCA_039928635.1 Opitutaceae bacterium
CTAAACTAACAGCATCACGGCCGCCATCAGCGCCATTCCGAAGTCTTCCAGCAGGGTATATGCGGAGAGCGGAACACGGGACATTGAGCCCATGCAGGCGTCTTTGCAGTCGATTCCCTTGAATCGCACACGGATGACACCCATTGCGCCGAATCCCAATACGACGGCGGTCGCCATATTGATCACCATGGGTTGCCAATGCGACAGATAGCCCAAGCCAAGCCCGAATTGGATAAACGGATAGAGGTAAGCGTAAGTCCGGACCGATTTAGCCAGCAGGTCATACTGCTGGAATAAATCAGCATAACCGTTCAGGTCGAAGAGCTTGAACATGGAAAATACGACCATGAGAAACCCCATGAAGTCCTGCATCCAAGTCATCCAACTCCAGCCACCATACGCCACCTGTTTGGCGCCGGCGGTCAAAAGCGTTACTGCCACAACAACGATGAGAGGAATATAGTCTCTCCAGGTTGCGCGCCCTGCTTTCTTCCCCATGTTCAGCTCGCCGGATTTCACAGCGCGCGCCACGCGGTGACGAAGAATCGCCGGCACGGATAAAGGATGGCAGCGCTCGCGAGGAAGGGCAGCCGCTGTTTAAGCGAAAGGCCAAACGGAGGAGGGGGCGAGGGGAAACGTTTCCCCGTCGGCGCATCGGCGAAAACCTGCGCCAAGCGCTCCCCACCAACGCGCGCTTCCAATCGGCAGCGTTCAAACCAAGTGGAACACTCGCGAAAGTCCTGGAAGGCTTCCAGCCCGTCGTGGACAATTTGGAGTGGGCCGGACCTGCACCGGTCGGTGGTTTTCTTGGCGGCGATTTTCACACCGCTACTATGCCGTAATCGAGCGAGCACAAGCTACGCATCCGCCCGAAAAAACTATGCATCTTTCAGTATCCTGCCGAGCGAGGTCCGATACGCGCTTGGTGACACGCCAACGATGCGATGAAAGGTTCGATTGAACTGCGAGAGCGATTGGAACCCAACCCCGAACGCGACTTCGCTTATCCGTATTTTCGGGTTTTGCAGAAGATTTTTGGCCTTCTCGACGCGCAACCGGGCGACGTATTCGATGAAATTCAGGCCAGTAATCTTCTTAAACAGTTCACTGAAATATCCGGCACTCATATTTACCTGCCTCGCCACATCGCCGAGAGGAAGCTCCTCGCGGAAACCGGTATCGACAATTTCACGGGCGCGGGAAATGGCCGGGGACTCCGCGCCGGTCCGCTGCAATGCGATTTGGTTGCCGCAGGCGGCGAGGTGACTGGCGAAAATCGCGAGCAACTGCACCATCGACTCATACTGCCCCCGCGGCAGCACGCGGGTGGCAAAATAAGCTTCCTCGAGCTGTTTCAGATCGACGTGCGTGCCCAACCGCAGGAGCTCGCGCGTGATTTTACTGAACTGGCGCTGGTTCGGCGTCTCCACAAAAACCCGCCCGGTCTGCAGGAATGCGATCAGCTTATCTCCAACCCGCACCGGCACTGCGGTTTCGCACAACCCGGCGAAACATTTTAAGGTTTTCGGTGGAAGATCGGCACTGCCCTCCAATTTTTTCTGTAGCGCGGAGCACGAGGCGCACGCGCCACTCGTCTGCGCCATCAACGCGCAAAACGGGCTGCCGGACCCTGGGTTTTGCGGGGAAGCGCACCCTTGCGGGCTCCCTGGCTCACGGAGGGTGAGCGGCAGTCCTGTGGCCCGCGTGAACGCGTGTTGATAGTCCCGGAACATGGCTGATTCCGAAAGGGCTGAGTAAAGCGGATGTTCGGTGTTGCGGGGCATAACCGGCTGGATAGCGGTTAAACGCGCCCCAGCGGCCCATCCCTCGAATTACTTCATGTGCTGCAGCGATTTGTTCAATCGACGCAAACATCCGAAGGGTACCGCAGCTTTTCCCCGGTGCCGCCAGGCTAGGCGGCCTGACAGGTTCGCGGGGACATTCCGGCAATCCGATGAAACGAACGGTTGAATTGCGAGAGAGACTGGAACCCCACCTCGAAAGCCACTTCGCTCACTCGGGACTTTGGAATCAGCAATCGAGTGTGAGCCTCTCCCACGCGGAGCCGCGCGACATATTCGACAAAATTTAACCCGGTGCTTTTCTTGAACAGCTCGCCGAAATATTCGGCGCTCATGTTTACTTGCTGAGCGACTGACCCGAGCGAAAGCTCTTCGCGAAAACCGGCGGCGATGATTTGGCGGGCGCGCGAAATGGTCGGAGTCTCCGGGGCCATTTGCTGCGAGGCGAACTGCTCGCCACAGGCAGCGAGATGCCCGGCAAAAATCGTCACCAGCCGAACCATTGAATCATACTGTTCTGGCGCCAGCACCCGCGAGACGTAGTAGTCTTTTTCAAACCGCTTCAATTCGACGGGCGTGCCCAGCCGGAGAAATTCTCGTGCGACGCCGCTGAAAAACCGCCGATTCGGAGTGGCCAACAGAACACCGCCCGTCTGCAGGAAGGCGATGAGCTTTCCTCCCACCCGCACCGGCACCGCTGTCTCGCACATTCCGGCCAAACATTTCAAGGTCTTCGGTTGCAGGGCGGCCTCCTCCTCTAATCGCTCTTGGAATGCGCAGTAAGTGGTGCAGGCATGGTGGGCTCCGGCCATCCTTGCGCAGAATGGCGTGGTGCCGGCCGATTTCTCCGCAGAACCGCATTCGGGTTCGCCGGCCGGAAGATGTATCGTGAGCGGAAGCCCGGTGGCTTTCTCAAAGGCCTGCTTGAAGTCCCGGAACATGGTTGACCCCGAAAGAGCCGAATAGAGTCGGCCTAGGGGCACGCGGGACCTAGAGAGATACATCGGCCATTTATAGTCCCTCAGTTCCGCACTCGGTTCTCCGCGCCGCTATCGGGAAAAGTCTCACTCGTGCGTGGGGAAGCGGCGCAGCGCTGTGCGATAAAAACCGCACGACGCAAGCCGATCATTGAAACGAACGGTTATTCGGGCGGCACAACGAGGTCCTTCTACATTTCTCAATTCCGTTGATGGGGCGTGCATCCTACTTCTCATCGGCTGGAACATGATGGTGTCGAATGAAGGCTGGTTTTGTTTGGAAAGACCGCCTTGGTCGGTGTTCATCTTCATTGGTTTCTGCGAAAACGCAGCCAGGCACCTACAGCTATAATAAGCGCACCGATCAGCCCGACGGTAAGCATTGATCGGCCAATAAATCCCAGCCAGCCTCCGCGCGAAACCATTTCGAGCATCGAGCCACCGATGATCATCGCTGCGGCAACCACGCCTCCCGTGAGACGCTCGAGGTCACGGCTGATGTTGCGGATCTTGTGCTCCATTTCTGGCACTCGCAGCCGGCCGAGATCCCCCTCCGCGATGCGACGCAGGATGCGATGCGTATCGATCGGTGCATCATTGGCGAGGCGTTCCACGTCTTGAAAGACCTTGCTCCAGGTTTTCAACAGCCGCGCAGGAGTTCGTCGCTGCTCGTTCGCGCGGATCATCTCCTCTTGAAGGGCCTTCGTGAAATTGAATTGAGGGTCAAGTTGACTGAGGAGCGACTCCGTGATGACAAATGCTCGCGTTAGCAGGAAGAAATCACGGGGGGAGTACACGCCATGTCGACTCCCGGCACGGAGCAACGAGGTTAGCGCATCCCCGATGGAAATCTGGGCCTCGGCACGGGCTTTCATATCGCGCAGTATCGCGGCGGTGTCGGCTTGCAAAGCAGGCCGGTCAAGATCATCGCCAGCCTCGGCTATTTCGAGATAGCCGTCGGTGGCGGCGCGCGCGTCGCCGCTGACCGTCGCCGCCAGCATTCGCGACAACGAATCACGCATGGTCTCGTCGAGCTCGCCCATGTTTCCAAAGTCATGGAGGCACACCCGTCCGTCAGGTAGCACGAAAAGATTTCCGGGATGTGGATCTGCGTGAAAAAATCCCACCTCAAAAATTGAACGGAGCATTACCTTTACGAACGTATCAATGCATCTGGATTTGGATTCCGGATGGGTCGAGACGTAACGGTCAAGTCGTTCCCCGTAGGAATGGTCCATCGTAAGGACGCGAGTGCTGGAGCGTTCCTCAATGAAATCTGGAATCCATAGGTCTTCGATTTCGGCCATCGACGTACGAAATCGTCGAATCGAGCGGGCTTCGCGTCCGAAATCGATTTCTTGTCGGAGGCTGTCAGCGAATTCCTGAACCATGCGGGCAGGGCCGAGCGTTCGCAAACGGGGGGAGAGTTTTTCGCCCAGAGCGGCCAGATAAGCCAGGGCTGCGATATCCGTGGAAATCTGTGCGCGGAGCCCTGGGCGTTGAACTTTGACCACCACCGGACGACCATCTTGCATCGTCGCCACGTGCACCTGGGCGATTGTTGCTGCGGCGAGCGGCGTTTCACTAAACGAGGCGAATAGTTGTTCCAACGGCGCCCCAAGTTCGGTTTCGACCGTCTCACGGATTTCGGCGAAGGCCACCGTCGGTAACTGGTCATGAAGCTGCTCCAACTCAGTGATGTAGGCGTCCGGCAACAGGTCGCGGCGCAGAGCCAGGATCTGTCCAAATTTAAGGAAAACCAGCCCAAGTTCCTCGAAGGTCTTCCTTACTTCTTGTGGTGATGGCCAGTGCCCCTTGCCACGCAGAGCCCCTGGAAATTTATGGCGAACCAAGACCCGCATAATCTGCGTAAGTCTGGGCGAAGTTTGGCGTAAGCTGTTCATGGGGTTGTTAGTGCTATAGGTTTCTGCCCGCTTAATCCGCGGCTTTCCCTGGTGATGTTCGTTTTGTTCCTGCTCTTGCAGCTGGACTCGAAGCCAATCGGATGAGCTGGCGTGACAGCCCGAACGTTGAAGGAAACAAGAGAAGCAGTTGTGCCAACGGCAGCGCCGAAATCGGCGTGCCAGGCACAAGGGGATTTATGGCAGTGTAGGCCCATTGCGAGGTTGCCAGCGCCCAGCTCTCGACAAGGACACTCAGCCCCAAGGCCGCGCCAAGCAACACAAGCCATTGCCGCCAGTGCCAAGGACCAAGCAGCCACAGCCAGCGCCTCGAAACGGCCGCGACCAAGCCCTGCGCGATCCACGTCATCGCGACGTCGCCGAGCGTGGCGACGACCATCGCGAGCTGGCCGATCCCCCCGCCCCGATGGATGAAGAACCAGGAGCACTGCGCATTTTCCCAAAGGTAATTGAGCCCAAACGCGCTACCGGTGATCGCGCATCCATGCAAAAACAACGAGCGCTTGTCAGGCATGGGGATGCTCCTTTCGAGAACGAGCGGGAAACGAAGTAGGGTGATATTTCATTGTTCCGGAACGCACACCGCGCGACTTCAGCCCCGGCAAATGTCTTCAAGTTCTTTCATCGGAGAACCCCCGCTTTCACAAAAAGAATGGCTGCAGTTCCCGCTGCGGAGAAATTATACGGTGCGCTTGGTTTGAGTAGGTGATTTCCAAGCCTTTGAGCAGGGGGCAGGCAGTCGTCTGGGTGGGAGAGAGGCGTCAGCAGGTCAATTTATGGCCGATGATCTTCCCGTTGGCGCGGCTCGGTCGGAGGCTTCCCGCGCGATAGATTGAACCGCCTCGCCGCTCCAAACCAACCCTCAAACACGGACAAGCGCGACGGCCGTTAAGATCAACGCCACGCCGCCCGCCTGCAACGCGTTGAGGCGTTCTCCAAAGCCACCCATTGCTATCAATAGGCCAAATACGGGGACGAGGAACAAATACAAGGAAAGGCGGCTGGCCTCCGCTCGCTGAAGCAGCCAGAACCAAAGCCACGTGCCCAACGCGGTGCCGGCCAGTGCCAGGAAGAGAAGGAGACCGACAAACCCGCCAGTCCACCTGAACGTTTCATTTCGCTCAAAGACCGCCGACAAGCCGAGCAGCACCACGCTTCCGGCGACCAGTTGCCAAGCCGTCAGCGCCATGAGGTCTTTGCCGGGGTGAAGCTTTTTCATGGTCACGCTGGCCACGGCCGCGCTGGCCGAAGCAC
>JBDSSU010000498.1:0-4309 GCA_039928635.1 Opitutaceae bacterium
CCATTTCACGGTTTGCGATCCAGCTAACTTCGCCTGCTACTCGGGATCCATCCAGTCATGGCATCACCCGTCCCGTATTGCCTCTCCCGTTTTCACACCCTCCGCCGCCAAACCCTTGAGGTGAAAGTCGGCGAAGTCGGGGTCGGCGGCGCGAACCCGATCCGTCTGCAATCGATGACGACGAGCGACACGCAGGACGTGGTCGCCACCGTGCAACAATCGATCGCCCTTGCTGAAGTCGGTTGCGAGATCGTGCGCATCACGGCGCCCAACGTGACCGCGGCGAAATGCCTGCGTGAGATTCGCACCCGGTTCAGCGCCGCCGGTTTCGCGCGGGTGCCTTTGGTGGCGGACATCCACTTTCTCCCGAGCGCGGCCATGGAGGCCGTCGAGCATGTTGAAAAAATCCGGGTGAATCCGGGCAACTACGCGGACAAAAAGAAATTCGCCGTTCGGGAGTACTCAGACGCCGACTATGAAGAGGAGCTGCACCGGCTGCACGATTCGTTTTCCCCGCTCGTGCAGCGCTGCCGCGAATTGGGGCGCGCGATGCGGATCGGCACCAATCATGGCTCGCTCAGCGATCGCATCATGAATCGCTACGGCGACACCCCGTTGGGCATGGTCGAAAGCGCGCTCGAGTTTCTGCGGATCGCCCGCAGCCACCGCTACGACCAAATCATTCTGTCGATGAAGGCTTCGAATCCGAAAGTGATGATCCAGGCGTATCGCCTGCTCGTCGCCCGGATGAATGAGGAGGACATGCACTATCCGCTGCATCTGGGTGTGACCGAAGCCGGCGACGGCGAAGATGGCCGGATCAAGAGCGCCATCGGCATCGGCTCCCTGCTCCTGGACGGGCTCGGGGATACGATCCGCGTTTCGCTGACGGAGGACAGCGTCTACGAAATCCCGGTCGCGCGCGCGATTGCCGACAAGGCAATGTCGCTCTGGGAGCCGGTCGCAGGGCGGTCGCCGCCAACAGGCGCAGGTGATTTGGTTGACCCGTTTCACTTCAACAAGCGCGCGATCACCGCCGTGCCGTTGGGTGACGCTTGTCTCGTCGGCCCCGAAGAGCCGCCGCGCGTCATTGTGCGGCTCTCTGCTCTTTCCGCGCTGGCAAGCACGCTCGTTGAACTCGCCTCGCCAAAACTCAAAGACACGCCCCCGGAAGGCTTGCTCGTCCCCATCCTTAAAGTCGCGGACCTGGGGGAACTCCAAACGCAGCTCAACCTCTCGAAGTCCACGATCGGCTTTTTCGTCCTCGAGCTCGCCCGCAGCGTCAGCGCACGCGAGTTGGAACCCTTCCTGGCGAGCACCGCGGCGCGCATCGTGGTGTTGCGACAATTTTCATCGGCCGACGGCGATGATCTGCAAAACTTCGCCGCCCTGGTACGCCGGTACCGGCACACCCTTGCCTGCAACATGGCTCCTGAAGCCGCGCAGATGCTTGGTGGTATTCTCGGTCAGCTGGGAGACGCCGCTTTAATTTTCACCCTCGACCCCGATCGGGTGGCCCCTCCACCGGGCCACGGGGTTGGCCTTTACCGGCAGCTGGCTGAAGCGCTCCGGCAGGCAGGAGTGCATGCCCCGCTCTGGATTCGTAACACCCCAGGGACTGCAATGAGGGGCGACAACAGCTTCCTTTCGAAGCTGCTGGAGGCCTCGTTTCTCAGCGGCAGTCTGCTCTGCGACGGGTTGGGCGACCTCGTGAGCGTCGAGACGGAGGCGGATCCGACGCGAGCCACCAAGCTCGCTTACAATATTCTCCAGGGAGCCGGTGCCCGGATCTCAAAAACGGAATTCGTGGCGTGTCCAAGCTGTGGCCGCACACTGTTTGATCTTCAAACCACCACCCAGCGGATTCGCGAAAGGACCGGCCACCTCAAGGGCGTCAAAATCGCGATCATGGGCTGCATCGTGAATGGCCCCGGTGAAATGGCCGACGCGGATTTCGGGTACGTCGGTGGAGCGCCCGGAAAAATCAATCTCTACGTGGGCAAGCAGTGCGTGGAATATAACATCCCCCAGACTCACGCGGACGAGAAACTCGTCGGGTTAATTAAAACCCACGGAAAATGGTTCGATCCCGAGCCGGCACCGGCCTGAGTCCGCCGCCGGTCCGTATTCAAAAACGGAGGCGCCGTAACCGGATTGTCACCCGGACAGAACCCGATAGGCGGCTCGGGAAGCCTCCTAGGCGAGGGTGTAGCACCCGCCAAATTACGGCGTTTTCGTCCCAATTTCCGGCACCTAAATCCAGAGATTCTAGGCAACAAAAAAACAAAATACTTATGCTCATTTCGGGTGTGAACAACTTGTCAGAAACTTCGCCTTGAAATGCCGGGAGCGTTACCGATTACTGCGCCCTCGTTCAGCTGTCCTTCGCTGCCCGCCTCGTTCTTTCTCACGTCGTTTTGCGTCCCGTCCTTCTCTCTCCAAGCCTAATCCCCAAATGAATTCCTTGGCTATCAGCGTATTGCAAATCGGATCCTAGGATCCTTTCTCGAGGTAGTCCAAGCCTGACAATTTTTAGCGGAGTGCAGCGAAAGATGTGGTTCCAACCCAACGTGCAGAGAGAGTGTCCGGTCCGCGCAGTGTGAATAAACCCGTCCAATCCTGCCTCACCATGTCTTCTGTGTCTCTCTCCCCCAGCCTTTGGGAGACCGTAAAGTGCGACTTCAAGTCTCTGTTTCCCGAGGATGTCTTCCAAATGTGGTTCGAACCTCTGGTGTGCCTGGAAACCACCGAAGATGCGATGGCCTTGGCGGTCCCCAATGACTTCGCGGCGATTTGGATTCATGACAACTATCTCGACCTGATCACGCAGCGCTTGCGCCTCACGGCGGGAAGGATGGTCAACGTCACCTTGCGCAAATCCGATCTTTCGACCCGGTCGACCGGGAGTTCTTCGCCAGGGTTCGGCCAAGGCGCCTCCGACGCCAGCCATCCTGCTGCCTCGTCCCGGACTCGCGGCGCAACAACTGCCCCTCGCCGGACCACCCGCTACGACGAAAGAGGCCCCGCGACCGGCAGCCTGAACCCGCGCAACACGTTCGAGAATTTCGTCGTCGGCTCGAACAACCAGATGGCGCATGCCGCGGCCCTCGCGGTGGCTCAGGCTCCCGCTCAAGCCTACAACCCCCTTTTCCTCTACGGGGACACCGGGCTCGGCAAAACGCACCTGATGCACGCCATCGGACACGCCATCCTGCGGAACAACCCCGAAGCGCGCGTGGCCTATCTCTCAACGGAGAAATTCACGAACGAGTTTATCCAGGCCCTTCAGGAGAATAATCTCACCAAGTTCCGTCAGCGGTACCGCCACGTCGATGTGCTCTTAATCGACGACGTCCAGTTTCTGGCCGGGAAAGAGCGCATCCAGGAAGAATTTTTCCACACCTTCAACGACCTCTTCGAGTCCGGAAAACAGATTGCGCTTTCGAGCGATCGTCGCGCCAGCGAGATTCAGAAGTTGGAAGCCCGGCTCGTCTCCCGTTTTGAATGGGGCCTGCCAGCCGATATCCAAGCGCCGGATTTTGAGACGCGCGTCGCCATCCTCCGGAGCAAATGCGTCAGTCTCAAATGCGATCTCCCTCCCGCGATTCTTAATTTTATCGCGCAGAACATCACCAAGAACATCCGCCGGCTCGAAGGCGCGTTGATCAAGGTCTCGAGTTATTCCGCCCTGACGAGCAAGCCGATCGATCTCGCGACCGCCGAGCGCCTGTTGCACGACGTGCTCATGGAGCAGGCGCAGAACATCCTCACGATGGAGACGATTCAAAAACGCGTCGCGGACCATTTTCAGATTCGCCATAGCGACATGACCAGCAAACGCCGGCCGAACAACATCGCGATCCCCCGCCAGATTGCGATGTACCTCGCCCGCACGCTGACCAAACACTCGCTCCAGGAAATCGGCGACGCCTTCGGTGGTCGCGATCACGGCACCGTCATCCACGCCTGCAAAGCCGTCGACAACATGATGGAGCAGGACGCTTCCAGCCGCGGCAGCGTGGAATTTCTAAAAAGCCAGTTGTCCAAATAACGCCAGCACTCCTCGCGTCAGGAGCCCGTCGGTACCGAGCCCGGAACCCCCTTCCGGGCTTTGTTGTAACTAGCTCTAGACTCCCGGCGGTGAGCTCGTAGGTTCCCGCCACGACCCTCACGCCCGAACAGAAAGACGCCGTCTCGGCTTGGATCGCTGCCGGCGACAATCTCTCCGTCGTTCAGAAAAAACTGATTGAAAAATTTCAGATCACGCTGACTTACCGGGACGTTCGCTTCCTCGTCGACGACCTGAATC
>JBDSSU010000499.1:0-3727 GCA_039928635.1 Opitutaceae bacterium
TGCGAGTTGGAGAACGCGAAGGCCACCGAGCGAAATCACATTCAGGATCAATCCGCTCTTCCGGGCGCGCATGGCTGGGAGCACCGCGTGGATGGAGTTAAAGGCGCCCGTGGCATTGATCGACATCACCCGATCGAAATCCTCCGGGGCGATCTCGGCGAAGGTGCGCTTCGGGACGTTGACGCCCGCGCAATAGACCAGGATGTCGATCGCGCCTGCCTGCTCCGTCGTCCAGCGCATCAGCTCCGCGAGCTGGGCGCGATCGGTGGCGTCGCAGGTTTTCGTCAGCAGCGATGCGCCGACGTCCGGCGTCCGTTTGGCGGCTTCCAGCGTCGCCGCGGTGCGGGCGGCGAGCACGACCCGGCACCCCTCGCGCGCGAAGGCGAGTCCGATGCTGAGGCCGATTCCGGTACCGCCGCCAACCACGACGACGACTTTGTCTTTGAGTGTTTCCATAAATGAAAGAGTGAGGATGGCAGTGGCTCTTCCGACCTCAGGCGAAACAAAACGCGCGGCCAATGCCACGCGGCTTGATCGAGCTGCCGAGCTTTCCGGCGCCTGCCGGTCGATCAGTTCATTTGATTTCGAGCAGCTGCTCCGCGGTCCAGAGGGTTTTGCGGTCGCGGGTCTCGGCGCGCACCGCAGTCACCTGGGCGGGAGCGATGGGAGCGGCCTCATGGCCCCAGGCGCGGCGCACGTAACTCGTGACGGCAGCGACTTGCGTGTCGTCGAGGGTCGCGAGTGCCGGCATTTCGGGAAGAATCGTCGGCGGCTGATACGTGGTGCCGTTCACCTCGATGGGTCCCGTCACGCCGTGCAGAATGATGCGGATGAGACGTTTCTCGTTACCCAGGACCCAATCCGAATTTACCAGCGGTGGCCCGAGCGGCGTGGTGCCTTGACCGGTCAGCCCATGGCAGGCGAAGCAGAGCTGCTGATAGAGCGTCTGGCCGGTGGCCAGCAACGCGGTTTCTTCCGCGTTCAGCGGACGCGCGCCCGGGGCTTTCGCCGCTTCCTCGGATTGATGACCGGGCCACGAGAACAGCGCCGCGACCCGCTCGGCCTGCTGGCGGGTGGGGGCATCGTCGGATTTCGCGAGCGCGGCGAGCGCGGAAGGCGCGGTGTTAAGTGCGATGGCGCGCAGCGGACGGATGGCGAGATTGGCCGCGATGCCTTCGAGCACGCTGCGTCGACGCCAGGATTGTTCCGCCGGTTGCGCGGCCGCGAGTGTCAGCAAGGCGTCAACCTTCGCCGGCTGGCGTTCCTTGATCACGGCGCTGGCGAGGGCCTGAAGCAGGGCGGGACGACCCGGCTGCGCTGCGTTCCAGGCGGGATCGGCGAGCAGCGCCTGTAACAGCGGCAACTCCCAAGCCTGCAGCCCGCTGAGGATCGCTTCGCGGATGATGAGATGTTCGGACCCGCGGGTCGCGATGCGCGCGAGCAATCCCAGTGCCTCCGCTGTTTTCGGCAGATTGCCGGCGGTGAGTGCGGCTTGGAACAGGGTTTCCTCCGCGGTTTTCGCACCGATGTGGCGGTTCATGGCCAGCAGCAATGCCCACTGATTCGCCGGGTTGTTGGCCGAGAGCGAGTCAGCCACACGAATGGCCGCGACTTGTACCTTCGGGTTGGAGTCGGTGATCGCGTTGAGCACCGCATTCAACACGTCCTCGGAAAGCGTCGGTGCTTCGAGCGCGAAGCCCGCCTCGGTGGTGAGCAGACGCAGCGCCGTGGGGCTCGCCGTTTCTTTCGCGGCTGCCGAGGCAGGAAGCGCGGCGAACAGGCCTTCGAGGGTCCACAACGCGTGGATGCGGCCGAGGGGATCCTTGCCGTTCGCAACCAACTGCGTGAGCGCGGGAACGACGGAGCGGTCGCCGCGCTCAACCAGCAGGCGCTGCGCGGTGTCGCGGATCCATCCGTTCGGATCAGACAAACGAGTGACGAGCGCGGCGGGCGTTTCGCGAGACAGCTGGGGAAAAGCGCCCGGCTTTTTCGCTGTGGAGACGATCCGGTAGATCCGGCCGAAATGGAGTCCTTTTTCCAAGCCGCGCGCGAGGGTGTCGCGGCGCAGATAAGCGGTCATGAATTGCGTGTACTGCGCGACGCCGCGGTAGAGATCGATGAACCAGAGGGTGCCATCGGGGCCGTTGTAGAGATTGACGGGACGGAAGCGTTCGTCGGTCGAGGCGAGGAACTCGCGATCTTCGTACGCGAACTTCGCCGACAGCGTGAGATTCTGGTCGGACACCAGATTGCGTTTCAGAAGGTTGAGCGCCGGATCGCAGACGAACGCGTTGCCCACGAATTCGGCCGGGTAATTATCCCCGCGATAAACCATCGGGCTGCAAGACGAGGCGAAGACGTAAGCTTTCCCTTCCGGGCTAAGCACCTCGGGCGAGTAGCCGCGGTTGACGGCCGTGTTCATGCGAATCGGGAAGACGCGCTGATCCGTCGACACGAAAAGATTCAGGCCGGCCGAGCTCGGGTGGTGAGCGTTGCGACCCATGTAATTCGCCGGTGCATAATCACCCATGAGCTGGCTGTTGTTCACATTGTAGAGAAGCCGCCCGTAATTGTCCTGCGTCATGCCCCATTGTCCGCGAACCTCGGTCGTCTGCTTGACGATCGTGCCGTTGACCACGCGGTAACGGGTGGGGGACTCGCCGTTGTAGATCCAGTTGTCCATCGCGCGAAACAAACCATTCGGCGCGTGCTCCACGTTGCCGCGGCCGTATTCCGCGTCGACGAGTTCATTCACGTCGGCCTTGCCGTCGCCGTTGGTATCGCGCGCGAAATAAAGTTTGTAGTCCGAAACGTAGAGCACGCCCCCGGCGATGGCGGAGACGGCGCGCGGCAAAATCAGTCCGTCGACAAACACCGTCGATTTATCGAAGCGGCCGTCGCCGTTCGTATCTTCGAGGCGGGAGATGCGACAAATCGGGTCCCGTTCGTTCGTGCGATCGATATCCAGGACGTAGCTGCGCATCTCGAGCACGTAGGCCCGGCCGTCTTCATCGAAAGAAAGAGCGATCGGGTCCTCGATCATCGGTTCGCTCGCTGCCAGTTCGAGTTTGAATCCGGGCGCGAGTTGAATCGTTCCCATCGATTCGGCCGGAGAAAGTGCCGGCGAAGGCGGAGGCGTGGGCAACCCGGGAATCGGATCCTGCGTTTCCCGCCCGGCCGCGCCGCTCATGTTCGTGCGGGGCATCGTGGCATTCAGTCCCTTCGTGATCTCGTCGAGGTCGATCAGGCTGTCTTTGTTACCGTCCCACGTCGGAAACCAGTTCGTGAACGCCTGCTTGAATTCGCTCCGGGTCAGGATCGCGTTGCGGTCCAGGTCGGACACGGAGAAAAATCCCACGGCACCGGCCGCACCGGCGCCGCCGCGTCCGCCGCCTCCGCGCCGTCCCGCCGACTGGGGCGAGGTCACACTGTCGAAGCGCTGCAAAAATTCCTCCTGCCGCACGCTTCCGGCTTGATCGGGATCAAGGCCGTCGAACCACGCATCGGCGAGACGGGTGAATTCCTCCCGGGAGAGTTTTTGATCCGCGTTCTTGTCTCCCCCGGACAGCATTTGTGCCGGGAGAGAAGGGCCGCCGCCGCCGGCCCCTCCGCGGCCTCCGCGCCCTCCGGGATTGCCTGCGCCGGGTGCGGCTGGCGGCTGGGCGACCCCAATCGCGCAGCCTGCCGTGAAAAGGAAGAGAGACGTGGAAAGACGGTGGTTCATCGG
>JBDSSU010000500.1:0-4740 GCA_039928635.1 Opitutaceae bacterium
CGCCGGGCATCGTCTTCGAGGATTTCGTCATCATGGGCTCGACGCCCGGCGAAAACGAAGGGGCCGCTCCCGGCCACATCCGCGCCTTCGATACGCGCACGGGCGAACTCAAATGGGTTTTCCACACGATCCCGCATCCCGGCGAATTCGGTTACGACACCTGGCCGCCCGACGCCTACAAAACCGCCGGCGCCGCCAACAACTGGGGCGGCATGAGCGTCGACGAAAAGCGCGGGCTCGTCTTCGTCCCCACCGGCTCGCCGGTCTACGATTTCTACGGCGCGAACCGGAAGGGCATGAATCTCTTTTCCGACTGCCTTCTCGCCCTCGACGCCCGCACCGGCAAACGCGTCTGGCATTTCCAGACCACGCATCACGATCTCTGGGACTACGATCTCCCCAGCCAGCCCACGCTCGGCACGATCACGCGCAACGGGAAGAAGGTCGACATCGTGATCCAAGCCTCGAAGCAGGGTTTCGTCTTCGTGTTTAACCGCGAGACCGGCGAACCCATCTGGCCGATCGAGGAGCGCCCGGTCGCTCAGACTACCGTTCCCGGCGAACAGACCTGGCCCACGCAGCCGTTTCCCACGCTGCCCGAGCCGGTGGCGCGTCAAAAGCTCACGCTCAACGACATCAGCCCGCTGCTCGGACCCGAGGAATATAAAGCCGCTCGCGAACGCTTCGCCCTTGCCCGCAATGACGGTCTCTACACCCCGCCCGCGATCGAGAGCAGTGTGCAAGAACCCGGCGTCAACGGCGGCACGCTCTACGGCGGCGGCGCGTTCGACGCCGAGACCGGCATCTATTACATCCCGTCGCACTCGCAGCCGAGCCTCATCAAGCTCAACGCGGTTGCGGTGGGTGGCCGGGGCGGCGCCGCTCCCAACCCGCTGGCCCGCGGCCGGCAGCTTTACCAGACGATGTGCATGACGTGTCACGGCCTCACCGGCCGCGGTGAAACCGAAGTCATGACGGCGCTGCTCAGTGCGGCTGCCGCCACTACGGCCGCAAAAGCCGGCGGCGCCGAGACGCCGAATCTCCAATCGGTCACTGAGCGGCTCGATCTCGCCGCGTTCTCCGCGCAGATCCGCCAGGGTAAGGGCCGCATGGCGCCGTTCGACACGACTGCGCTCGCCGACGCCGACCTCCCGCTCGTCTATGATTTCCTGAAGCAGGTGAAGAACGAGCAGCCCGTCACGATCAACCCCGCGAACATCACCGCCGAAGACCTCCGGTTCCGCACCGGTTTCAATTGGTTTCGCGACAGCGACGCGATCCTCCCGGCGGTCGTCCCGCCGTGGGGCCAGCTCACCGCGATCGACCTGAACACCGGTTCGACGCTTTGGAAGCGACTCCTCGGCAACGAAGAGCCTGACCTCGCCGGCAACGATTTCCCCACTGGCAACAAATACGTGAAGGGCGGCCCGGCCGTCACCGCCGGCGGCCTGATCTTTCAAGCCGGCGCGGCCGACAACAAACTCCGCGCCTTCGACAAGAAAACTGGCGATCTGCTCTGGGAATACACGCTCCCCTTCTCCGCGCTGCACACGCCCGCGGTCTACGAAGTGAACGGCAAGCAATACATCGTCATCTGCGCCTTCGGTGCCCGTCGCAACCCGGGCGTGAACGACGCGGTGATCGCCTTCGCGCTGCCGGATTGACCGGCCGCAAATTAATTTACCGCTCTGAATCCGAAGAGGAAAATCATTCCCGCCACCCCGTCGCCAAAGTGTAAGCACGCGTTCCAGACCCCGCCCGTTTAGTCCGGGCCATCGTTCTTTAGTTTAACCCCACCCCCACTCCGCCATGAACACGCTCATCAGTCTCCCCCGCCTCTCCCGGATGCGGTCGTTGCCGGCTTTCTCGAAAATCCTTTCGGCCGTTTCCCTGCTCGGCGTTCTCAGCTTTGCCAATCTCGGGTCCGCCCAAATCGCGGCGACCGCGCCGGCGAAAAAGATTTTGTTTCTCTCCGGTCCGAAAGACCACGGTGCTCCCGGCCGTCACGAATATGTGCTCGATTTGAAAACGCTCGCCGAGTCGTTCGACAAGGCGACCAACCTCAAGGGCGTCACCACCCAGCATCTCGTCGGCAAGGCGCCGACGGACATGGCGGCGTACAAGGACGTCGCCGTGATCGTGATCGAGAGTAGCTCGGACCGGTTGGAGGAGGAAACCCACCCGTTGTTTCCGCCTGATCCGCGGCTCAAGGGGAAGCAGTATGACCCCGAAACCACGGCGTTCCTCCGCGCCCTCAACGCTCAGATCAAAGCGAACAAGATCGGCGTCGTGTTCATCCATTATGCGAATTGGACGGAGAATTCCGCGGCGCGTGCGCTGTATTTCGAATGGACCGGTGGACTCTGGGTCAACAGCGTCTCGAGAAATCCCGTCGAACAGTGGACGATGACTCCGGATCCGGAAGCGAAAGGCCATCCGATCTGGAACGGAGTGAAGCCGTGGACCACCCCGGAAGACGAAGTTTTTTGCCGCTTCATGCTCCCCGTCGACAAACGTCGCACCAATCTTCTGGTCGCCTCGCCGCATGTGGATCGGCAGCGCGTCGGAGCGCAGGTCTCTTCCTTTGCCTATCAGCGCGACGACGGCGGACGCGGTTTTGTTTTCGGCGGCCAGGACCATCGGAAGAATCTCGCCCTCGACGACCACCGCCGGTTCCTCCTGAACGGGATCGCTTGGGCCGCTAATATCGAGATCCCCGCCGAGGGCATTCTCTCGCCGGCACCGGATGTGAGCGACATGACGCCCGGTTTGCCGGGGGTTGGTGGGCGTGGCGCCGGTCGCGGCCCGGCTCCGGTCACACCCGGAACCCCGGCCATCCCTCCCGCCAAGACGAACTAAGAAATCCTGTCCCGCCGGCCATCGGGCGCGCGCTTCAGACCTCACTGAATGGCCCCGCTTTTTTTGCCAAGGCGGGTTGGGCTGCCCGCTGCACCGGTTTGAGTTTAGTTCAGACGAAATGACTGCACCCCAGGTTTAGATTGTCCCCCAACTGCTTTCTCTCATGACCCCAAAAAACCAAAGCCGCTGCGGCGGTTTCCAAGTTTTGACGTTGCTGCTGCATCTCATCATCTCGGCCGCGCTGCTCGCGTCCTCCGGATGCGGCAAGGCCAGCCGGACCGCAGCCGATCAGAACCCAAACTCCGCCGACACCCAGCACCGCGAGTGGCGCGATTACGGTGGCGGGCCGGACCAGTCGAAATTCGTGGTCATGTCCGACATCACGAAGGCGAATGTCGCGCAGCTTCAGGTGGCGTGGTCGTACCCGACGGGCGACGAGCGTTCCTATCATTTCAGCCCGATCGTCGTCGACGGCGTGATGTATCTCATGGCGAAAAACAGTTCCCTCGTGGCGGTCGATGTCGCCACGGGTAAGGAAGTCTGGATTCACGCGAACCTCGGCGGCATCACCAATCGCGGCCTCAATTATTGGGAGAACGCGGATCGCAGCGACCGGCGGCTGATCTTTACGCTCAACGGCACGTTGCAGGAGATCGATGCGCGCACCGGCAAATCGATCCTCACCTTCGGTAAGGAAGGGGTGGTCGACATGCGCGAAGGCCTCGCGCGCGATCCGGCGTTGATCGCCCGCGCCACATCGCCGACCCCGGGAAAAATTTTCGGAGACCTCATCATCCTGGGCAGCGCGACGGGCGAGGGATATTTTTCCGCACCCGGCCACATCCGCGCGTTTAACGTGATCACGGGCGAGATCGCATGGGTGTTTCACACGATCCCGCAGCCGGGCGAGTTCGGCTACGACACCTGGCCGAAGGATGCGTACAAGTACATCGGCGGCGTGAATGTCTGGGGCGAGATGAGCCTCGATCAGAAACGCGGCATCGTTTACCTGCCCATCGGTTCACCGACCTACGATTACTACGGCGCCGATCGCATTGGCGCGAATCTGTTCAGCGACTCGCTCGTCGCGCTCGATGCCCGCACCGGCAAGCGCCTCTGGCATTACCAGACGGTGCATCACGATTTGTGGGACTACGACCTCGTGGCCGCGCCGCAGCTGATCACCGTCAAGAAAGACGGGAAGACGATCGACGCCGTCGCCCAGGCGACGAAGCAGGGTTTCATTTTTGTGTTCGATCGCGTGACGGGCGAACCGGTGTGGCCGATCGAAGAGCGCCCGGTGCCGCCCAGCGAAATGCCGGGTGAAAAGGCTTGGCCAACGCAGCCGCATTCCACGCTGCCGCCCTCGGCGCGGCAGAAGATCACTCCGGACGACGTCACCAAGATCCTCATCAACGAGGCCGAGCAGAAGAGCTGGCGGGCGCGGATCGCGAAGGCGCGGACCGGGCTCTTCATGCCGCTCTCGACGCAGGAAACCATCGCGGTCCCCGGTGCCGTCGGCGGCACGAACTGGGGCAACACCGCCGCGAATCCCGCTGCCGGCATGCTCTATGTGTTGAGCGTGGATTTCCCTTCGTTCTACAAACTCGAGCTTCGCGATAACGCCAACGCCGGTGGCGCCCGGGGTCGCGGGCCGGCGGATCCGGCGACGCTCGCGCGCGCCCAGGCGCTCTACAAACAGGCCTGCGCCGCCTGCCACGGCGAAGATCGTTCCGGGACGGGTGCGGGTCCGTCGTTGCTCCCGGGTGCGATGAACATTGCCCTTCCGCAATTGCGACGCGCGATTTCTTTCGGAGTGGGCCGCATGCCGGCGCTCCCTCATGTCGATGAAGAGGGGATTAACGATCTCTTCGCCTTGCT
>JBDSSU010000501.1:0-20301 GCA_039928635.1 Opitutaceae bacterium
GAGGAGATTTTGTTTCGCGGCCTGATCCTGCGCGGGTTGCTCGGACGCTATCGGCCGTGGACGGCGATCATCGTGTCAGCCGCGCTGTTCTCGTTGATGCACCTGAATCCGGCCCAAATCCCGATCACGCTGGGACTCGGGGTGGTGCTGGGTTGGGTTTACGTCCGCACGCGTTCGCTGGCGCTTTGCGTGCTCGGCCATGCGCTGAACAACGGGTCCACGTTTATCACGGGCTACCTTCCCTTTGAGATCCTGGGATTCAACTATGTGCCGGAAAATGCGGGGAATGTCTTCCATCCTTGGTGGTTCGATCTGATCGGCATCGCGCTCTTCGCGGGCGGCATCGGGCTGATTCGCCGCTACGCACCGCCCAAAGAGCCCTGGGTGCTCCCCCCATGGACGGACCCGCCCCCACTTTCGCAACCGCCGTTGTTAAGCGCGCCACCGCAATTCCCTCACGCGGTCGATCCCGCAAAAGCACTTGGCGAAAACGGGACGTTGCGCGATGTTCCGCCGCAAATGTCTGCCGAACTCGCTCATCTGGTCACCTCGCTCGCCCAACGCGCCCGCGCCGCGTCTCTGGTCCTGGCGACGGCGCCAACCGCGAAAAAAGACGCTGCGCTGCGCGTGCTGGCAGACCTGATTGAAGCCTCCCAACCGCAACTCCTCGCGGAGAACGAACGCGATCTCGCGTCACCCGAAGCGGCCACGCTCACTCCCGCTGCTCGCGACCGCCTCACGCTCACCCCGGCGCGTCTGAAGCATCTCGCGGATTCCGTGCGGGAAGTGATCGCCCTCCCCGACCCCGTGGGTGATTTGCTTGAGGAAATCAACCGCCCCAACGGCCTGCGGATTCGCAAGGTCCGCGTCCCGATCGGGGTCATCGGCATCATCTACGAAGCGCGGCCCAATGTGACGATCGATTGCGCCATCCTCTGTTTAAAGAGTGGGAACGCGTGCATCCTCCGTGGTGGCAAGGAATGTTTCCACACGAACACCGCGCTGGCCGCCCTCATCGCGCAAGCGCTCGCGGCGGCCGAACTTCCGGTCGACGCCGTGCAACTGGTCCCGACGACGGACCGTGCGGCACTGGTGACGCTGCTCAAGCTCGACACGTTGATTCACTGCATCATCCCGCGCGGCGGGGAAAACCTCATCCGTTACGTCGCGGAGAATTCCACCATCCCGGTGATCAAGCATTACAAGGGCGTGTGCTTCGTCTACGTTGACGCCGCGGCGGACCTGGCAATGGCCGAGGCCATCACCCTCAATGCCAAAGTGCAGCGCCCCAGCGCCTGCAACGCCGCGGAGCAATTGCTGGTACATCGGAGCGTTGCCGATCGGTTTCTTCCCTCGGTGGCGCGCGCCTTGGTCGCGAAGAACGTGGAACTCCGCTGCGACGCCGCCGCCGCGGCAATCCTGGCGGCTGAACAAATCTCCACGACACCAGCCGCCGAGGCGGACTATTCCACCGAGTTCCTCGATTACGTGATCGCCGTGCGCGTCGTCGATTCGGTCGACGCCGCGATCGCCACGATCAACCGCGATGGCTCAAACCACAGCGATGCGATTGTGACGGCAGACGAAGCCGCGGCGCGGCGTTTCCAGGCGGAAGTGGACAGCGCGACGGTGTACTGGAACGCCAGCACCCGTTTCACCGACGGTTTTGAATTCGGTTACGGCGCGGAGATTGGGATCAGCACCGACCGGCTCCACGCCCGCGGCCCCATGGGACTGCGCGAGCTCTGCACGCATAAATTTGTGATTGAAGGCACCGGTCAGATTCGGGGATAAGCCGCGAGCGAATCCCTTCCGACTCCAATGAAATCGAACGTCATTCCTGCTCTGATCGTCGCCGTGGCACTCATCGCTTGCGCGGTTTTCGTCCGCCAGGCGATTACCACCAGTGCCGGCAGCCAGTTCGATGCGGTGCTGACCCGCATGGAGGAGAGCACCAAGAAGCAAACCGATGGGAGCGATTCGCGCGTTACCACCGTGATCAAGGGTTTTTCCCGGTCGGTGGCGGATGGCTTCAAATCCGGCCTGAATGAAGCAGCGGCCAATCCGGATCAGCAGAGCCGCACGCAGCAGGAACTGAAGATTCGCGACTTGCTGGTCGTCCGCGAAGTGAAGTTCGTGGCGTCGCAGCAGAAAGCGCAGGAACGGGTGATCGGCATTCTCAAAAACGGGAGCGACGTCCCTTTGAACAACATCCAGCTCTCGATTCTTTACCGGAATAAAGACGGTACTTTGCTCGATCTCGGCTCGGCCTACGTCCGCGGCCTGCTCCGGCCTGGTGAAGAATCGGGCTTCGAAGCCACCCGCAGCTTGGGAGAATACAACGAGCAGGACGAGGTGCTCGCTCAGCGCAAAGCCAGCTCGGTCAACATCTCCGTGGTGAGTTTCAACAAAGGGTAAAGCTGATGCCGGAGGGAGCTGGCGCCTTTCGGGGCACCGGCCTCGCCCACCGAGGTATTCCCCCGGCCGACTTTGCCTTGAGCTTGGTCGGCCCGTCCGCCAGAACACTCGCGTTCTCAGGTTTCTCCCTCCGAATGCGCGGAACCCCGGCTGCGCCCGCCTTTCTGTTTATCCTATGAAAACACGCCACCTTATCGTCTTCTCGATTCTGGCTGGCGCCGGAACTCCGGCCGGTTTCGCGCAGACACTCACGCCGCCTCTCACGGATCCGGCAACGCGCGCCAAGGCTCCGGCCCCGCCGCCGGCCGAAAAAACGCCCGAGGCACCAAAGACCGACCGGGCGGTGTCGAGCGAGGTCTCCGCCGCGATTTCCGCCGGAATGCCGAAATTCAACCCTCAGCCCAAAGCTCCGGAACCGAAACCCGAGGAAGAACTCCCGGACCTCCGCGATACCGATAAGCCGAAGAACCAGATCATTCGTCTGCCCCAGGTGATGGTGCGTGAGCCGCGCAACCCGGTACTTCGCGAGCGCGACGTCAACACGAAGGAGAGTTTGGCCGCCATCGCGGAGCGCCGTTACATCACGGACGCAGATCGCGCGCTCAACCGTTGGAATATTTTCGGGACCCGGAGCTCGGGCAGCGCCAATTCCACGACCGGCCGCGCCCTCGCCATGTACGCGGAAGAAGAGCGCATTCGGAACATGGCTGATCTGAATGACGCGGCGGGACTGGCCAGCGCGAGTGACAAGGCCGCCGGGGCTTACATCAAACGCGAAGCGCAGAACACCTATATGCGAAACAGCGACTTTGGTTGGAAAGGCACCACGGGGCGCGAGGACCGTGGCATGAACGACGCGGCAACCGCTCCGAGGTAGCTGCATCGTCCCACGCGCGGGTCAAGCTCAGCACCGAATGGGAAAACAGCGCGGCTTCCGATTCTCTGAAACACCATCCCCATGAAACGCCTTCCCCTCGCGCTTTCCGTGCTCGCGCTCGCCACGGCCCTGCGGTCTCAAACCGTCCCGCAGGCTCCGATCACCAGTACAACTCCGAAAGCCGGTGAGCGCCCGCCAGTCGCCGTGCCCGCCCTTTCCGCTCCGACACCCGTCTCCCGGACAATCTCGTCGACGACGCCACCCGTTCGCGCCTTGTCGGCCGAAACCTCGGCGAAAATCAGTGCCAGCGGCCCGAAGTTTACCCCACCGAAACCCGCCGATGGAAAGGCGGAGGAACGGCCGGACCTGCGCGAGCTCGACAAGCCGCGCAACGGAATCATCCGGCTGCCGCAGGTTATGGTTCAGGAACAGAAACTACCCCAGATGAAAGAGCGCGAATTGCTCACTCCGCAGGGAAAACTCGATCTCGCCTACAAGCGCCACCCTGGCCTGCGTTTTGGTTCGCTCCCGTTTTTCAGCAACAACGGGATTGCCCTGGTCATGCTCGCCGAAGAGGAACGTCTTGAACGCCTCGCCGAGATGACCGAGCTGGCCGGGCTCTACCGCTATTCCGATCCAAAAACCGGCGCGGCGGTGCAGGTCCTGACCAACCAGACCTCCCTCCGCCCGAAGGAATGGATCGACAGCGGCGGAAGCCACGCGGAAGCACGCGCGAGGTAGAGCAGCTTCACTTAACGCGTGGGCGTTTCTTCGCCTGTCATACTGAGACGCAAGGAAACCACCGCTCTTTGGCGGACTGGCGATGAACTTGGATGGAGCTGTCGGCCGGCTGAGTGGCACGGGCATCTTGCCCGTGTTCCGAGCCCACGGCCAAGATGCCCGTGCCACTCAAATCACCCGGATCGCGATTCTCCGAGCAGTTCACGCACGATCGCAGCCCATTCCTCCCCGAGAGTAATCGATTTTTCCGGCAGGCTGCTCCCCGCGCGCCGATACCAGTAGCCCGCGTTGCCCAGATCACCTTCCTTCCGGTGCAGGTACGCGTGCACCCAGGAACCGTCACGGCTCTCATCTTCCTGCGCATAACCGTGAGCCCGCTCCCAATCCCCTCGCGCATCGTACCACAGTGCGCGTAACGCGAGCCCTGCGTGCGCCGGCGGTGCCGGGTCCCGCGAAACTGACTCTCGGAATTCTGCAAATGACATTTGCGCCAAGCTGCGCGCGTCGCTTCACATTTCAACTCTCCCTGCGCGTGCCGACCACAGAACAAATCATCCTCCGCGAGTTGCTTGCCCACGAGCCCGGCTGGGTCTCAGGGGCCGATCTCGCGAAGATGCTGGGCGTCACCCGTGTCTCCGTCTGGCAACACATGGAAAAGTTGCGCGCGGCCGGCTTCACCTTCGATGCCCAGCGCGCTCGCGGTTATCGTTTGAAAGGCCGGCCGCCGCAGCTCCACGGGACCTTGATCGGCCTGCAGCTAAAAGTTCGCCCACGCGGTTTTTCCTTTTTGGTGCTGGATGAAGTGGACAGCACCAACGACGAGGCCGCACGTGAACTCACCGCCGGACGCACCACGCCGTTCGTGGTGCTGGCCCGCCGGCAAAAGCGCGGGCGCGGACGCTTCGGTCGCACCTGGCACAGCGCGGCGAACGGAAATCTCTACGCCAGCTTCGGCTTCCGACCGCGAGTCACGCCAGAGCGGATGGGCGCCTTCACGGTTTGGATGGGACTGAACCTCTGTGAGCTGCTCAGCAATTTCGCGAATCTCTCTCCGGGATTGAAATGGCCGAACGACATCGTTTTCGACGGACGAAAAGCCGGAGGGATTCTCACCGAGGCCCGCGTCGATTCGGATCAGATCCGGGACTTGGTTTTCGGGCTGGGTCTCAACGTCAACAGCCCCGCCACGGAATGGCCCGCCGAACTTTCCCGCCAAGCCGTGTCGCTGGCCGAGATCGCGGGGGCGGACCTCGATCTCAATCGATTAACCGCGGCCTTGATCGGCCGGGTGCTGCTCGCCTACGAACGCTTCACGGAAGGCGAGTATGTGAAAACATTCGCCGACCTCTGGCATCGCTACGATGTCCTGCGCGGAAAAAACATCACCTTGCTTGAGGGCGGCCGCCGCCATCCCGGGAGCGTCACGGGAATCGACGATGAAGGCGCCCTGCTGTTGCGGGATGCGAAGGGACGCACCCAACGGTTTCGCGCGGGTGAAGTCACGCTCGAGAAAGCGTCCTGAGCGCGATGAGCATTCCCTTCGGCTCTCCCCTTTCCGAAATGCCTCGGCGCCGCAAAACCCGGTTGGTTAATTCCGCGTGTTCTGCATAAAAGGTCGCAGATGCCCGATCAGCCGCCTGCCATCGAAGTTTCCCATCTCGTCAAAACCTACGCGGGGATGACGGCGGTCAACGACATCAGCTTCACGGTGGCGCGCGGGGAGATCCTCGGTTTTCTCGGGCCGAATGGTGCGGGGAAATCCACGACGATGCGGATTCTCACCGGCTATTTGCCGGCATCCTCCGGCCGGGTGAACATCTGCGGTATTCCGGTGGCATCAGAACCCGACCAGGCGAAGCGAAAGGTGGGCTACATGCCGGAAAATAATCCGTTGCCGGAAGACATGCGGGTCAGCGAATACATGTATTTCCGGGGACGGCTCAAAGAGGTCCCGCGACGCAAGCTCGGCCCGCGGATCGACGAAGTGCTCGAGTTGTGCGACTTGAAACGCGTTCGCCACAAAATCATTGGCCAGCTTTCGAAAGGGTATCGCCAGCGGGTCGGGATTGCAGAGGCCATTCTCGCGGAGCCACCGGTCATCATCATGGATGAACCCACCATCGGGCTGGACCCCCATCAAATTTTGATCGTGCGCGATCTGATCGCGAGTCTGCGGGGACGGATGACGGTCATCATCTCCTCCCATATTCTGCCCGAGATCGAAATGACCTGCGATCGCGTGCTGATCATCAACCAGGGGCGCGTCGTCGCCCAAGGGACACCGGCTGATTTGCGCCGGGAAATCATGGGGCACTCCACGTACCACCTTGAGATCGCCGGCGACTGGCCCGCGCTGCCGCAGGTGCTGGCCACGGTGGAGCCGACGCTGGAAATTCACGCGGAGGCTGAGCCGGTGGCAGACGGATTCCGCGCGGTGACCCTCACCACCAAGAGAGATGACGAACTCGGCGAAGCCCTCGTGAAAGCTTTGTTGGCGCAAAATTATCGGGTGCGCGCCTTGAACCGCGTCCAGCCGACGCTGGAGGATGTTTTCCTCGCCGCCACCCGACGAAGCTGGGATGCGATTGCAGCGCCGAAACCCGGGAGTTGAGAAACAGAAACCACGAATGGACACGAATAGACACGAATTTAAGAGCGAACGAAAAAGACCGGCCGCGGTGGTCTTCATTCGTGTCCGTTCGTGTCCATTCGTGGTTGAACTGAATCGCTCCTCCTGAGCCACCCCCAACCCCCGTGAAACATTTCTTCACCCTGTTGAGTCACGAAGTCCGCATGTTGCTCGTTAATCCGAGCACCTACATCGCGGCGGTGCTCTTCCTGGGCATCATGGGCTTCGTCTTCACGGGGATTCTCGAAAGCTATAGCAACGCGCCGCAGGATGTTCCTCCCGCCCACGTGTTCTTCCAGCTCTTCTGGCTGCCGGTGATCTTCATGGTGCCTTTGCTCACGATGAAGTGCCTCGCCGAGGAACGGCGTCTGGGGACGATCGAGACCCTCCTCACCACCTCCGTGACCACGACCGAAGTCGTGCTCGGAAAGTACTGCGCCGCCTACCTCCTGTATGTGGCGCTGTGGGGATCAACGAGCGGGTTTTTCTATATCCTGCACAAATTCGCCAGCGACCCGCGGCTGATCGACGCCGGTCCGCTCACCGGAGGTTTTGTCTTCATCGCCGTTTCCGGGCTGCTGTTCGTCGCCATCGGCGTGTTCGCGAGTTCCCTGTCGCGCAACCAGGCCGTCGCCGGAATTCTCAGTCTCACAATGCTGCTCGGGCTGATCTTCGGCATCCGCTCGCTGGCGGATGTCGCCTGGCTCAATCGCGAGGTGCTGCTTCCCCTCAAGGCCGCCGTGGATTACGCGCAGATTTTTTCGCACTACGAAGATTTCACGCGCGGAGTGATCGATACGCGCCAGCTTCTCTTCTACCTCAGCGGCACCGTGCTCGCTTTGATTTTCAGCATCCTCGGCGTCGAAGCGAAGTTGCTCCACAGCTGATGGCCCTCGTCGACAATTTTCGCGCCACCCGCTGGGTCCGCACGCTGAACCTCGTGCTGCAGGCGGTGTTGTTTCTCACGCTCTGTTTGGGTCTCAACTACCTCGCCCGGGGACACGCCTGGCGCTACGACCTGACGAAGCACCGGCGTTTCTCCCTCTCTGCCGAAACCCTCTCCTGGATCCAGCAGCTCAAGAAGGAGGTGCGGGTATTCGTCACCGTTTCCGAGGAGAACGACACTCCCGAAGTGCGGGGACTGCTCAACGAGTACGCCCATGCGACCGCCAACTCGGCCGGCAAAATCACCGTCGAGTACGTCGACGTCTACCAGAACCGCGGAAAAGCCGAGCGGCTCGGGCTCATCGATCAGACCGACGCGATCGTCCTTCTCAGTGGCGAGAAGCCCCGCGTGCTGCCCATTCGCGATCTCTACCGAATGGAAAAGGGCGAGAAGGTCGCGTTCCAAGGCGAGCAAGTGTTCACGGCCGCGCTGCTCGACGTCTCGAGCCCCACCCGCAAAAAAATCTATTTCCTCGCGGGTCATGCGGAGCTTAGCCCCACCGACACCGATCCCCGGCGCGGCCTTTCGATTGTGCGCGACGCGCTTCGCTTGCGGAACTTCGACGTCGACACGATCGACATCAGCATCGCGCGAAAAATTCCTGAGGACGCCTCGCTGCTCATCTCGGTTTCCCCGCAAAGTGTCTTCACCAAATTTGAACAGGAACTCCTCCGGCAATACCTGAACGCGAACGCGGGGCGGCTCATGCTTTTCCTGCCTCCTGGATACCCGTCTTTCGGCTTGGAAGACCTCCTGTTGGACTGGGGTGTGGTCGTGGACGACGACTTGGTTTGCGACACCGGTCCGAACAATCTGACGGAAGAAGGCGACTTGATCATCGGCGCGTACTCACCGCACCCGATCAGCCAGGTTCTCCTCGATAACAAGATCCCGCTTCGCATGGGCGCCGCTCGCTCCGTCTGGCCGGTCTCCAACGCGGAAGGTTCCGGTCTGAAGTCGGTCACCATCGCAGCGACTTCCACCTCGGCCTGGGGCGAGCGGAGTTATCGCGACCGCAACCGCCTCCCGGAATATAACCCCGGCGTGGACATCAAAGCCCGCCGCGGCATGGACCCCGAGGATCGTCTCGGCGTGATCGTCGCTTCGGAACGCGTCGCGGTCCGTGGCAATCTTCCTTTCACCGTTCCGCGCGGGCGTCTGGTCGTGTTCGGCACTGGCGATCTGATCGGCAACGCCAAAATCGCGAACTTCGGCAGCGAGAATATTTTCCTCAATGCCGTAAACTGGAACGTCGACCGCGACACGCAGCTGAACATCGCGGCGCGGCCCATCGAGCAGTTCCAGCTCTCGCTCAGCGCCGGCGACTTCGCCAAACTTCGTTACAGCCTCCTCCTCGTCCTTCCCGGCGCAGTCGCAGTTTTGGGAATGCTGGTTTACTGGAACCGGCGACACTGACGCCGCCCATTCCTGGAAGAACGACCCGCCCCACTCGAAACGCCACCTCTCGTGATTTTCCCCCGCGGCCTTTGTCCTTCAACTCTCCCCGACCTTGAGAACTAAAGTCACGCTCGTCCTGGTTTTCCTAAACGTCGCGCTGTTTTTTTTCATCTTCAAATTCGAGCGACAATGGCGCACGGAGACCGCCTCGCTGGAAGCCCGCCGGCGGGTGCTCGGGCCCGAGGCCTCGGATATCCGCTCCCTGGAAATCTCCAGCCCGACCCCCGGAGGGGCATTCCAACTGGTGCGGCGCGGCGACACGTGGTGGATCACCAAACCGCCCGAACTCGTGGGCGAATGGCCGGCGAACCGGCCGGCCGTGGATCGGATCACCAACGAGCTGATCTTCCTCGAACACGTCACCAGTTTCAACGTGCGCGACCTCGCCAAGAACGAGCAATCGCTCGCGAACTACGGCTTGGACAAACCCAAGCTGACGATCTCCTTCACCTCGGGCGAAGGCGCCACGAAGTCGCCCACGGCCGTTTCGCTCCAGATCGGCGATATTGTCGGCAACAATCTCTATGTGCTCTCGCCGGACGGTGAGCGCATCCACGTGGTCAGCCGCGCGCTCCTCGATAGCCTCACCCTTCCTTTCGAGCAGCTCCGCGCCGACACCCTTTTCACCATTCCGGTGTATGAAGCCCGCTCCCTTATTCTGCAGCCGGCGCCGCCCGCACTTCGAACCTATGTGCGAAAAGAGCCCAGCCGCTGGGTGTTTGAAACGCCGATCCTGGCCCGCGCGAGCAAACACGCCGTCGAAGTGACGATCAACGAGCTGAACGGCCTGCGCGTGAAAAATTTCATCACGCCCAACCCGCAAAATGTCCCCGTCTCGCCGGCGTCGGCCCCGAAACTCCGCGTCACGCTCGAGGGAAACAGCCGCCGCGAGACGCTGCTCCTGGGCGAGCCGGTCACGTCTGCTGAAACCGAGTTCTACGCGCAATTCGAAGATCGAACCTCCCCCCGGGCAGCCGTGTTCATCGTGGCGGTGCCGGCCAGCCTGCGTGAAAAGCTCCGGAACGCCCCGGAGGAGCTGCGCGAAAAACACATCCTGGAATTCGACGCCAATAATGTGGCCGCCGTCACCCTCACCGCTCCGAATCAACCGCAGCTCGTCCTGCAAAGGCTCGATACCAAAAGCACCCAGCCGGGAGCCGCGCGGGAAAACGTCTGGCAAATCGTCCGCCGCGGTGACGCCGCCCAGGGCCCGCTCGCCCTTCCCGCGGATCCGGCGGCAATCCAGCGCCTGTTTGAGCAGCTCGCCCAGTTCTCCGCGACGAAATTTCAAACCGAGTCCGCCGCCGCCACCGAACTCGAAACCTGGGGCTTCAATCGGCCGGAACGCGAAATCTCGCTGACGCTCGACGGACCGCCCACCACCACGCAAACCGTGCAGATCGGACTGAACGCCCAGCGTGACCGCGTGGCCTACGCCCGCCTGGGGCCCGCCACGAGTCCCGGTACTTCGATCTACGTGGTCGACGCGGGAATTCTGGAGGAGACGCGCCTGGAACCTCATGTCTGGCGCGAGCGACGATTGCGGGAGTTGCCGCCGGCGGCGCGCTTCACGGCGTTGAAGCTCACGGACCTGGCGAACAACCAGGTGGTGCTCGAGGTGGGATTGGACGCCGCCGGAAATCTGACCCCTCCGCCGCGCTATGCCCCCGCGGTCCAACAAGTGCTTGCCTCGCTCGGAAAGTTGCGCGCCCGCGCCTTCACCCAGGTGGGATATTCCGACCGCGTCATGCTGGCGGGCGAAGAGCGTCCGTGGCGTTACGAACTCACCGCCACCGCCTTGCTCCCCGGCGGCGCCGCCGGCGATCAAAACGTCACGACGACCCTGCAGTTAACGGAGCGCGGCGGCGGGACCCAGCAGCTCGCCGGTTCGAAGGAATTCAATGCGGTGTTCGAGCTGGAACAGCCCTTCGTCGATGCCTTGTGGTCGTTGATCTATGGACCCCGCGATCCCGGCCCACCGGCCGCGCCACCGAATGATGTGAAAAAATAATTCGGCGATCGCGAGCGCGGTCTCGCCCGAAAACCTCTCCGCCCGATGCCGCAACTATCGACTCTCCTCCGCCACGCGTTTCGCGGCTTGGTTGCGGTGGTGGTCTCTTTTGCGGTTTGGACCACCTGGCTCGCGCTCACCGTGCTGCTGGGTTTTCAGATTTATATCGCGGCAACTCACCAGCTGGAAATTCCCGCCTGGGTGCTCCGCGCCATGGAACAGCGACTGGAGCTCTACGAGATCAACGCGAAATTCGGCCGCACTTCGTTCGATCCCACCGGGAGTCTGTCGTTCGAGAACGTCAGCATCGTGCTTCCGTCGTTCAACGAACCGGTCGTCACCGCTGCAGGGATTTTCGTCCGGCTGGATCCGTGGGCGTTGCTCAACCGCCGGTTCGAGCCCCAGGAAATTCGGATGACCGGCGCGAGCTGTCTCGTTCCCGCCATGCTTTCCTCCAGCGGCGCGGCGGAGCAGCTCGTGCGCGATTTCGACGTGACGCTCGAGCCCAGGAGCGGCGGAGAGATCTTGATCAGGGCCCTCAGCGCGCGCGTGGCCGGTCTCAGCGTGAACGCCGGCGGGACCATCTACCTTCCCGAGGCGGAACCGGACGCGAGAAAACCCCGCGCCGTCGCGGAGTCGATCGCGCGCCGCTACGCCGCCGCCTGCCGCCAGCTCATGGCCGCCATTGAAAAGCTCAACGCCTTCGACCAGCCCTCCGCCACCCTGCAACTCGTGCCGTCTGAATCACGCGCGGCGATCGCCCATCTCATTCTGACGGCTCGCGGTTTCAAAGCGTCCGCTCCGCTCGCGGCCAGTGCGTCCGGCCTCGTGGCCACCGCGCAGTTTCCGATTTTGGGCGACGCTCCCACGATGGTCAGGATCGAGTTCACCGCCGACGAAATGCAGCTGCCGCGGGACATCCGCGCGCGAGGCGTCCGGGCGGCGATCCGCGGTCCACTGACGCCGTCCCGCTTCAACTTCGCCCCCAACCGGGTGGAGCTCAGCGCCGCCCTGGTGCAGGCCGAAGGAGTCGTCGCCACCGCCTTCGCGGGACACTTCACGAGCGACCATGCGTCCCAGCTGCACGGCGATCTGGTGGCCAACCTGATGAACTCTCCGCTCGCTGTGGTGGTGGACGCCGATTTTTCCACCAAGAACGCCAACGCGCGTTTCGAGGGCGCGATTGCACCCGCCTGGCTGGACGTTGTGAGCCGCCAGGTGGGAACCGACGTCCGAAGATTCGTCAATTTCAAGCTCCCGATTTCGGTCGCCGACGGAGAAGCGGTTTTCCGCGCCGGCTGGAAATTCGATCACTTCGCCGCCCGCGTGGAGGCGCGCTCGGTTGAGGCGTATCGGGTATTGATCGACGCGGCCAAAGGGCGCGTCGAGCTGACCCCGAAGCGCTTCTTTGCCTCGGGCGCTGAAGCTCACTTGGGAAAAAACTTCGCGCGCGGGAGCTACGAGCAACTTTTCCCCAGTCAGGAATTTCGCTTTCTGCTCGAGGGGCAGCTGGCCCCGTTGGATATCTCCGGATGGTTCGGGCCGTGGTGGCCGAATTTCTTCCAGACCTTTCAATTTCCCGGCGGGCCGCCGGTGGCGGATGTCGACGTCGCGGGCCGTTGGGGGGAAGGACACCGCACCACCGTCTTCGTTTACGGCACGGTGAACTCACCGGTGATTCGCGGCGCCGCGCTCGATTACGTCCGCACCCGGCTCTTCATCCGCCCGGGCTTCTATGACGGCCTCGAAGCGGTCGGCACCCTGGGTTCCGGCGTGGTCCGCGGCACGTTCACTTATCAAGTCGATCCGGTTACCTTCGACTGGAAACAGTTCGATTTCGCAGGGACCTCTTCGCTCCCACTCGCACCCATCGCGCAGTTGATCGGGCCCATCAGTGCCGACTGGTTGGAACCGTTTCGTTTCGAGCAAGCGCCAGCGGTAAAGATCAGCGGGCGCCTCGAGCGTCGTGCGGCGGAGGACTACCACCAGGACGTGCAAATCACGGCGACGTCCGACGGCGCTTTTTGGTTTCACGACTTCCCCCTCGAACGCGTCGCCTTCAACGCCACGCTGCACGACGCTGAGATTTCGCTCGCAGACGTGGAGGCGGGCTTTGCCGGTGGCGCGACCACGGGACGGGCGAAGATCTGGGGCCGCGGAACCGGACGGAAACTGAATTTCGATTTCGCATTGCGCGAAGCCAGTCTGGGGCGCGCCATCACGATCCTGGAGCAATTCGTGGCGCGGAAAAACGGCGGCGCCCCGCCGGCCCCCGGCAAATTCATTCAGGAGAAAAACAACGTTCGTCTCGATCTCGCTGGTAAGGCGGAAGGGGATTTCAACGATCCGTACAGCTATCAAGGTCGTGGCGTGGGCGATCTCAAGGGAGCCGAACTCGGCGAGTTGCGCCTGCTCGGTGGACTCTCCGAATCCGTGCGCTTCACCGCCCTGCGCTTCACCGCCGCCAACGGCGCGTTTCGCATCGAGGGACCCAAACTGGTTTTTCCCGACGTGAGCATCACGGGCGACAATTCCGCCATCCAGGCTCACGGGGAATATTTGCTCGACCGCAAACAACTCGATTTCAACGCCAAGCTTTATCCGTTTCAGGAAAGCGGCTTCGTGCTGAAAAAAATTCTCGATGTCGCGCTGTCCCCGCTTTCGAACGTTTTCGAGGTGAAGCTCACGGGCACGCTGGACAAACCTTCGTGGGGGCTCGTGCTCGGTCCCTCGAACTTCCTCCGCAACCTGACGCAATCGGGCCGCGAAGACCCGCCTCCCGCCAAGCCGGGGGATCCGACGGAAAAATCTCCGCCCGCCCTCCCTCCAGCCTCCGGAGCGGGCTCGGAACCGCCCGCAGGCAAACCTTAACATTTTTTTTGCGACTCCGGGCGCATCCGCGGACCAAGGACCCGGAAAACGCATTGCTCCACCCGATGGCAGTGGTCTTGCTCCATGGGAAGACTTCATGGATTTGCAGCCCACACTGCCGCGGCGGACCTGGCTCGAGCGCTTTTCCATTCTGCTAGGCGTCGCGCTGGTCACGGTCTCCGCGCTCACCATCGCGGGCTGGTGCACGCATCATGAAGCCTTGCTGCAACCATTCCCGGGGCGCGCTCCGATGCGCTTCAACGCCGCGCTTTCGTTTTTGCTTCTCGGACTGGTGCTGCTGGCGGTGGAGTTCCGCGGCCGGCGTTTCGCGTGGCTCGCACTCGTGCCGGTGGCGATCGGCATCGCGGCTCTTCTCCAGACACTGCTGAAAATCAATCTGCAGTTCGATGAGGTCTTCGTGCGCGATCACTTGGCGGTCGACACCGATTCCCCGGGACGCATCGCGCCACTCACTGCGCTCGGATTAATCGTGGCAGGCGGAACGCTCGCATGGCAGGCCTTCGCCGCCTCGCGCCGCGCCCGGCGATATGTCGGAGCGATGGCGGGTTCGATTGTCACCGCCGTGGCTTTCTCCACCCTCCTCGGCTACGCCTCGAGTTTGCGGGCGGCCTATTTCTGGGGAACGACCGCGGCCGTTCCGCCGGTTTCCGCCATCGCCCTGTTTATCCTCGGCCTCGCGATTCTCCTCCTGGCATGGCGCGAGAGCGTGAAGGACGGAGCGGGCGCACCGGTATGGTCACCGCTTCCGGTCGTGGTGGGCTGCCTGACCCTCACCATTGTTTTTTGGATCGGGTTGCGCGAGCGGGAGCGTTCCTTCCTGAACGGAAAAACGCAGACCGCCCTCGATTCACTCGCCACTGCCGTGAAGCGCGAACTCGACGACCAGATGAACCAGCTCGAACGCCTCACGCGGCGCTGGGGAGATGGACCCGTCAACGCTCCGCTCGCGTGGGAGATCGACGCAAAAACGCAGGTCGCCGAATCGGCCAGGATGGGATGCACGTCGCTCGCCATCGTGAGCACCGCCTTCCGCACGCAGTGGATTTATCCGGTGGCCAATGGGGCCGTGATCGGGTTCGAGCACACCACGTTCCCCGAACGCCGGGAAGCCCTGGAGAAATCTCTCGTGCGAAAGGGTCCCGCCGTCTCGGCCACCACCAGTATCGTTTCCGCGGGGAAATCTCCGGAGAAGGGGTTCGTGGTGTATGTCCCGCTCGTGCGTTCCGGAAGAGCGGCCGGATTTGTCGCCGCCGAATACGTCTACCCGGTATTTTTCCGAAATCTCATCGCCCAGCAGCCATTACTCGTCGGCGATTACCATGTGTCGGTACACGTTGGCTCTGAAGCGGTCTTCAACTCGAACCCCAGCTTCATGGCGGTGGCCGAGCTTTCCGTCGACAAGACTTACGTGATCTCCGAACGGCGGGTGCAGCTCAGCTTCACGCCCACGAAAAGCGCGCTCTCGAACAACAGCCGCTCCCTTCCCGAACTCGCGCTCAGCGCGGGCTTCGGCATCACGATTTTATTAGGACTGAGCGTTCATTTCGCCCGAAGCTCGCGCGCCGGCCAGCGCTCGGCGGAACTTTCCAACGCCAAACTCGTCGGTGAAAACGAGGAGCGTCGTCGCGTCGAAGCGCGCCTGAAAGTTTCCGACGAGCGCCTGCGTCTCGCCCTCGACTCGACCCAAATCGGAATCTTCGAGTGGAGCGTACCCGCCGGCAGCGTCTATTACAGCCAGGGATTGTGGGCGATGCTGGGATATGATCACGGCCGCATGCCCTCGACCGTCGAAGCGTGGCAGTCGCTGGTCCATCCCGATGACCTTCCGCTTTACCGGCGCCGGACCGAATCCCAGCTCAACGGCATCGCTTCCTTCATCGAGCCTGAATATCGCGTGCGGGCGCGCAGCGGCGAGTGGCGCTGGGTTTACACGCGCTCGAAATCCGTGGCGAATGGACCGAACGGCCGGCCGATCCGCATCATCGGAACGGTGCAGGATATCACCGCCCGCCGCGAAGCGGAACACGCGTTGCGCGAGAGCCAGGCCGAGGCCCGCAAACTTTCGTTGGTCGCGTCGCGGACGGACAGCCCCGTGCTGATCAGCTCGCCGAACGGAAACATCGAGTGGGTGAACGAAGCGTTCTGCCGTGTGATGGAGTACACGCTGGAGGAGGTGCTCGGCAAAGATCCGGCGCACTTCATGGATGGCCCCGAGATCAATGTGGAGCAGGTCGCACAGATCCGCGACGCCATGAAGGAGGGTCGGGGCATCAGCACCGATGTGGTGAACTACTCCAAATCGGGCCGGAAATATTACCTCCATCTCGAAATCCAACCCGTGCGCCGCGCGACGGGAGAACTGGAAAACTTCATCGCGATCGAGACCGACATCACGGCACGCGTTGAAACCGAACAGCAACTCCGGCGCGCCAAGGGCGAAGCCGACGCGGCGTCTCGCGCGAAAAGCGATTTCCTCGCTTCAATGTCCCATGAGATTCGCACGCCGATGAACGGCGTCATCGGCATGACGAGCCTCTTGATGGGCACCCCGCTCAACACCGATCAGCGCGATTTCGTCCACACGATCCGTAATTCCGGCGAGGCATTGCTCACGATCATCAATGACATCCTCGATTTCTCAAAAATCGAATCGGGGAAGATGGAATTCGAATCCCGCCCGCTCGACCTCGCCACCTGCCTCGAGGACGCGCTCGATCTCTTCGCGATGCAGGCGTCGGCCAAGCGACTCGACCTCACCTACAATCTCGCGCCGGACGTGCCGCCCTGGATCAAGGGAGATGTCACCCGCCTCCGCCAGGTCGTCGTCAACCTGGTGAACAATGCCATCAAATTCACCCCGAGCGGCGGAATCTCGCTCACGGTAAAGGCGCTGCCGGGCAATCAAAACGACGGCTCGATCATGTTGGAGTTTGCCGTGAACGACACGGGCATCGGGATCTCCGAGGAAGGCGTCGGCCGTCTGTTCAAGGCGTTCAGTCAGGTTGATTCGTCGACGACGCGAAAGTACGGCGGAACGGGCCTGGGTCTCGCGATCTGCCAGCGTCTTTGCCAGCTGATGGGTGGTGACGTGCGGGTGGAAAGCGTCGTGGGCGAAGGCTCGACATTTTTCTTCACGCTGAAAGCCGAAGCCGCACCGTCCCCCCCGGAGTCCGCGTTACCGCCGTTGCCCGAGGCGTTGCGTGGCGCCAGCGTGCTCTGCGTCGAAGATCATCCCGTGACGCAGGCGCGCCTCCACGGTTTGTTCGCCGCCTGGGGCGTCGTTTGCCACGTCGCCGGCGACTTCGCGACGGCTGCCAGTCTCCTTTCGCGCCTGCCGGTGCCGCCGAAGCTCCTGGTCATCGACGGCACCGAGACAGGAACCACGTCACCGTTGCGCGTCCTGCCGAATTTGAAGTGCTCGCGTCTCGTGATGTTCCCGTTTGGCCAGTCGGCGCCGATCAACGACACGGAAGACGTGCTGTTTGCGCCCGTGGCGAAACCGCTCAAACAATCGGCCGTGATCCAAGCGGTCACTGCGCTCTTCAGTCCCACGGGCACGGTCACTGTCCAAAAAGTCGCCGTCGAAGAACGGCCGCTCGCGGAGGAATTTCCGCTCGATGTTCTCCTGGCCGAGGACAATCCCGTTAACCAAAAAGTTGCGCTGCGTTTCCTTGAACGCCTGGGGTATCGGGCCGACGCCGTCGGCAATGGCCTGGAAGCGGTCACCACGCTCGAAAACCGTCGATACGATCTGGTCCTCATGGATCTGCAAATGCCCGAGATGGATGGTCTCGAGGCGAGCCGGGAAATCCGCCGCCGGCTCTCCCCTGATCGCCAGCCTAAAATCATCGCGCTGACGGCGAACGCCATGCAGGGCGACCGGGAACTTTGCCTTGATGCGGGAATGGACGATTACATCTCGAAGCCCGTGAAGCTCACGGAAATCACCGCGGCCATCCGACGCCAGTTCGGCCATTCCAACCGCGCGGCATTGGATCAGCCAGTCTCGCGCTAACTAACCAACGCTCGAAAGCGGCCTGCGGTTTGAGGGAGGCGCAGGATCTGTCTGCCGCCTCCTCGTTTGCGCCGCATTGCACCGCGGATTCTTCGCAACGCTGCTGATGAGCTGATGAACGGGTGGAACGGAATTTGAGTGGCACGGAGCCTCTTGCCCGTGTTCCAAAACCCACGGGCAAGATGCCCGTGCCACTCAAACCGCCGACAGCTCTATGCAAGTTTATCGCCAGGCCACCAAACCGAGGTGCTCGGTTTGCGCCTCAGAATGACAGAGCTTGGTTCGAGTGATCGACGACGTCAGATCAACTTGAGCAGCTCGTGGAGCTCGCTCGTCCGCGACGGATCATCGACTAAATCGGCGAGCTCCCAGGGATCACGTTCCAGATCGAAAAACAGCCAGGGCGTTCCGTCATCGTTCACGATCAACTTCCGGCTCTTCGTGCGAATTCCGCGCCACACACGATCGCATTGGTGCGGTAATGCCACGACGCTCGGCATCGAGATGGCCGCATGCGTCGCCGGCACCGGCGCTGGCGGCAGCGAGTTGGGCGAAGCCCAGGCCACCGTCATGCCGTGCACATCCACGAGCGAGACGGCGGATTCGTCGGTACAAGGCGCCGTGTCCGGTCGGCGCACGAGCAATGGCACGCGAACACTTTCTTCATGCGGCCAACCCTTCCGAAAAAGACCATGCGCGCCGTGCATGTCGCCGTGCACACTCGTGAAAACGACCGTCCAGGATTCGTCGACCGTCGCGATCAGCCGTCCAATCGCGCGGTCGGTTGCCTCAATGTGCGCGTAGTAACCCGCCAGTTCCTTCCGCGCCCTGGCTTCGACTGCGCCTCCCCGCGACACGTTCGGCGCGAGGACAAGTTCGTCGTCGTTCCGCGGCACGATGCCGGCAGCAGGCGCAGCATAGGGCGGATGCGGAGCCTCCAGGCTCACCACCGCGAAAATCGGGCGGTCTTTCGCCTGGGGCTCCAGCCACGCGGCAAACCGATCGACCAAGACATCGCTTTGGTAGCCCGAGAACGCCTGCGGCGCGGGCAAAACCGTTCCGTGCAACCAGGGATCGTTCAGGAGAAATCCACTCTCGAACCCTTCCCAAAATTGAAAACCGCCCCGCCCCGCCAGCGGGACGACACTCCTTGCGTGCGCTTCTCCCACGAGTGGCGACGTGTGATCGCGCTGCCCCAGATGCCATTTGCCGAAAAACGCGGTGAGATAGCCCCGGCCGTTCAGGTCGTGCGCAATCGTGCGAGCGCCGCTCGGCAGCGGATCGAAATATCCCCGGACGCCGTTCGCGGGTGAGCGCAGGCCGGTCAGCAAAGTCGCACGCGCGAACGGCCCCATCGGGTGCGGCGTCACCGCCTGCACGTAATTGACACTGCGCGCCGCGAGCCGGTTGAGCTGAGGTGTACGCGCATTGGGATCGCCGCCATATCCCGTCGCCTGCGCGCGCCACTGCGTGGTCAGGATCCAGAGGATGTTTCGCGCGGTCATTTTGTGGCTCGAAAGAAGCCGACACCGGTCTCTAGATCACGCCTCAATTCTTCCCCATGAAACCCTTCCCCGTTTTCTGTGCAGCGTCCCTGCTTTTCTTCGTGGCAAATTGTCCTGCCGCCGAATCACTTGGTTACACCGATACCCCCCTCATTCCCGGCACTCAGTGGCATGTTCACGATAGTGAACGCCCCCGCCCGGCCATTGTCACTCCCGGCGCCACTTTCAGTCACCTCGCTCCAGCACCGTCGGACGCGATCATTCTCTTCGATGGCAAAGATGCCTCGAGGTGGTCGGATCGAAACGGCGGCGAGGCTAAATGGATCTTGAACGACGGCGCCCTCGAGTCCGTTCGCGGCACCGGCATGATTCGCACGCGGGATAAGTTCGCTGATTTCCAGCTGCATCTTGAGTTCGCCACGCCCGCCAAAGTCGAAGGCAGCAGTCAGGGCCGGGGGAACAGCGGCGTGATGATCAACGGCATGTACGAAATCCAGATTCTGGATTCCTACGACAACCCCACCTATGCCGACGGCCAAGCGGCCGCGCTTTACGGCCAATACCCGCCGCTCGTGAACGCGAGCAAACCGCCCGGCCAGTGGCAGACCTACGAAATCGTCTTCGAATCCCCCCGCTGGAATCCCGCCGGCGAACTCACCAAGAAAGCCGCCGTCACCGTGATTCACAACGGCGTGGTCGTCCAACATCGGGAGGAACTGCTTGGTCGCACCGACGGCATCGGCGGGCTCGCGCACAAGTCCCTCGCCACTTACGGCACGCCCCACCCGCCCGCCGTCTTCATCGAGCTG
>JBDSSU010000502.1:0-5556 GCA_039928635.1 Opitutaceae bacterium
AGCGGCAGGCCCTCCGGCGTCACCACCAGGGCGACGACGACTTGCACGCAGTCGCTGGGTTTTTCCGTTTGTCCCGGCTGTAGCCGCTGCGCAGCCTAACCCATCAGCGGGAAGTTGCTCGTTGCTCGCGGGGTACCAAGCGACGCCGCGCGCGGGAAGGGATCAACGTGTTCACGTTAGCTAGCTGCCGAGCTTGAAGCTCTGGCTGACCTTGAACACGGCGCTCACGATCGAAAACGCGATGAAGCCCACAAAGATGAATACGCTCATCAGCACGGCGCTCGAAATCACATTCGTGAAATAGTTGAGCTGATTCGTGATGAGTTTTTGGTAGGCATTTCCGATTTGCTTGAGACTTGGCACCACGTTGCCGGTGTTTTCGCCGACGGCCAGACGATCGAGCACCAAGTCGGGAAAGCACTCGGTCCGTCCGAGAGCGAGCGAGAGCGCTTCGCCTTCCAGCACGCGGGCGGTCGCGGTGTTGAACGCGGCACGGTGGACGCGGTTGTCGATCTGGCGCTCGGTCATGCGCAGCGCTTCCGCCGCCGTGATCCCGTTTTCCAGCAGCACGGAAAGGGTTTGGCTGAACGACAGCACGGTTTGCGAGACGACGAACGGACCCACCACCGGGAACTTTATCAGCCAGCCATCGGTGATGGTTCGCCCGGTCTCACTGGCGCGCCAGCGCCAGAAGGAAACCGCGGCAAACGCCAGCCCAACGATGACGATGACCCCGTAATGAATTCCGAAGTTGGACACCGCGATGAGGATCTTGGTCGAGGTGGGCATTTCACCGCCGAGTGAGGCCAGCAGGGTTTGCAATCGTGGCAGGAGGAAGAAAATGAAAAACAGGATCACTCCGATCGCGACCACGATCATGAACAAGGGGTAGGCGAGCGCCGTGAGCAGCTGGCGACGCAATTCCTTCTGGGCGGTGAGATGCGTGATGAGACGGGCGAGCGTCTCGTTGAGCGATCCGGTGGCTTCACCCGCTTGGATGAGATTGGTGATCGAGGGATCGAACACCGCCGGGACATTTCCCATCGCACGCGAAAGTGGAGCGCCTTCGCTCAGCTGTTCCCATAGATTTGTCGCCAACGCGCGTTGCCGGGGCTCCTTGATCCGGATGGAGAGGAGTCGCACCGCTTCACCCGCGGAAAGCCCGCTCGAGACCAAATCGTGGAGCGTTTCGAGAAAGGGGAGGCAATCGGCCCGCCGCGGCGCCCTACCCGAAATGGAAGAGGAGAGAAACGAGGTCGGTTGCGCGGTAGAATCGGCCGCATTCTTTTTTGTTTTGGCCGGGTGACCTGGACCGCCGCCTTTTTCGGTGACGGCTACGACTTGCAGTCCGCGCGCGCTGAGGAGGCGGAGCAAATCTTTCCGGTTGGGCGCGTCGACGTCGGCGGTTACCGTTTTTCCCGCGGGATCACGCGCGGTGTAGGCGAAACGAGCCATGGCTTACTTTTCCGTCACCGTGACCACGCGCAGCACTTCATCGAATGTCGTGTAGCCGGCCTTCACTTTCTCCCAGCCGCTTTGACCCAGGGTGCGCATCCCGTGCTTGCGCGCGCAATCCGTGAGCGTCCGGGTGCTCTCGCGCTTCAACACCAGCTCATGCATCTCGTCGTTCAGCCGGAAGATTTCGAAGATTCCGATGCGTCCGCGATAACCCGTGCCGCGGCAGCGATCGCATCCCACCGGGGATTTCACGGTGTCCAAAGTGTCTGCGTCGGCGGGATCGCATCCCAGAATCGAGAGGTTTTCCAGCAGCTTGATTTTCGTGATGGGCGTCGGCCGGGAGCATTCCGGGCAGAGGCGGCGCACGAGCCGCTGGGCAATCACCAGCTCGATCGCGGACGCGACCAGGAACGGCTCGATGCCCATGTCGACGAGGCGGGTGATCGCGCCGGGAGCGTCGTTGGTGTGAAGCGTTGAGAAGACCAAATGCCCGGTCAGTGAAGCGCGGATCGCGATCTCAGCGGTATCCTTGTCGCGGATTTCGCCGACCATGATCACATCGGGGTCCTGGCGCAGCACGTGCCGCAAGGCATCGGCGAACGTCAGCCCGATCTCAGGGCGCACCTGCATTTGGTTCACTCCGGGGACTTCATATTCAATCGGATCCTCGATTGTGATGATGCGCAGATCCGTGGAGTTGATCTTGCGGAGAAACGCATTGAGCGAGGTGCTTTTGCCTGAGCCGGTCGGCCCGGTGACCAGGATGATTCCGTGCGGGTAGTCGAGCACGTGGGTGATCTGCGACTGTTCCTCAGTGCTCATGCCGAGGCGGTCCATCGTGTACGCCTCTTTCTTCTGATTCAGCAAACGCAGGGAGATCGACTCCGCGTAAATGGTGGGAACGGTCGACACGCGGATGTCGAGCACCACGCCCTTGGCCTTGAAATTGATGCGGCCGTCCTGCGGCAGCCGGCGCTCCGAGATATTCATGCGCGCCATAATTTTCAGGCGGGAGATGATCGCGTCTTGGAAACGGAGCAGATTTTCCGGCACGGGAACCGGCACAAGTAATCCGTCCACCCGATAACGAATGCGCAGCTGTTCTTCCTGGGGCTCGAAATGAATATCGGTCGCCTGGTCCTCGACGGCTTGGGAGATCACATCGGTGACGAAGCGCACGACGGCCGCATCTTCGTCGACGACCTCCTCGTCGCGTTTTTGCGCCTCGGGTGCGACGTAGGAATCGTCGCCATCCTCGAGTGAACCCGAGCCGACGCCGAAATTTTCAATGATCAGCTGGTGCACCCGTTCCGGCACGGCGAGGTGCCACACGAGCGGGCGGATGGTGAAGGTTCGCAGCCAGTCGCCCATCACCCCATCGGGGAGCCACGCGGTCGCCAGATGGAGCGGTTGCACTTGGAGCGGGAGTTCCGGGACAAAGGCGTCGGGGTTCGAACTCGCCGCGACGCTCTCGGTCTTGGGTTTGATCGGGATGATTTGATAATCGTGGACCAAGCGCGCCGGAACGAGACCGCGGGCTTCGGGGTCGGCCTCGAGATTGCTTGCGATGCTGAGCCCGGCGGCGGTCGCAAGGGCGCGGAGCGCCTCGGGCTCGGTGACGCCGAGTGCGGCGGTGAGGACTTCGAGGCGTTTTTCGCGCGGCGCCTCGATGACGGCCTGGCGTTGTTCCTCAGTGAGTCGCTCCGCGAGCGACGCCGGCAATTGATCGGTCAGGAGCGCAGACATATTCGGAACGCGCGGCGCGATTACTTGATCTTCTCCAGTAAACTTTCCTTCGCTCGTTTACTGGGATCCTCGAGATACTGCTTGATCTGTTCGCGGTTCGAGAGCGATTCGATGGTTTTGAGGGTGTCGGGAGTGGAGTTCTCCAGGCGCATCACTTTCGGTCGGATGAAGAGCAGGAGTTCGGTTCGTTCGGCGATGTTCGTGCGCGCCCCCAGGATGTGACTGAGAATGGGAATCTCGTAGATGAACCCAATCTTCGTCCGGTCCCGGCTGTTTTTGGTCCGCTGCAAGCCTCCGAGCACAATCATTTGTCCGTCGAAAATGTTCAGATTCGAAATCGCCTGGCGCGTTCCGATAATCGGCACCGGGTCGTTGTTGATCGTCGTGGACCCGATCACATCTTCGATTTTTTGATCGATGGTGAGCTGGATGCTGCCGTCGTCACCAATGAAGGGTGTCACTTTCAGGTCCAGGGTGATGGGGGTGATTTGATACGTCTGATTCGTAACCGGGGTTGTTCCCGTTCCGGAGATCTGACTTTGGGAGCCGGTGACGATTGGACGTTTTTCTCCCACGATAATATTCCCTGGTGAGCCGTGAGCCGTCATGATCGTGACCGCTTGAAGAATCTTCAGGCTGTTCCTCCCGCCGGCGTCGGTTAACGCGGCCTTGAAGGCGAGGGGGTTGACCACGCCGTCCGTGACCGCCCAGCCGGCCACGTTGCCAGCGAAATTAGTGATATGCGTGCCGCGGCCGGTATCGGCGGCACCTGGCGTATCGGTGCCAACCGTGAGATTCAGCGCCTGCAGCCCGGAGCGTTGGGTATTGTTCAGGGTAACCTCCGCGATGATCACCTCGATATTCACCTGGGCGAGGATGGTATCGATCTTTGCGACAAGTTCCTTGATCAGGCGAACGTCGTCCGCCGTGCCGGAAACGATGATTGAATTGCTCCGCGGGTCTTCGACCACATTGACCATCGTGCTGAATTCGCTGGAGGGTTGGGCACCATCGAGTCCGCTGATGGCGGGGGCTTGGTTTTGCGGGATTTGAATGACGGGAGCTCCTGGCCCGCCCGGGACTCCACCCGCTCCGCCCGGTGCTCCGATTCCCCCCGGTGCCCCGGTGGCGCCTAGAGGCACGTTTGGTTGCGTGGGAAATGGGTTGGGGGGTTGAAATTGACCGGGTCGAACCGATTGGGCGGTGCTGCGTTGCCGCTGCTGACCATTGACCAGCTCATTCACGATCGTTCTGACGTCAGCCGCTTTGGCGTGCTTCAGGGAGATGATGTCGTTGCGCGTATTCGGGTCGGCCTTGATATCCAGTTTATCGATCAATTCGTCGAAAACCGGATGGAGCCGGGGATCGGCAATGAGAATGATCTGGTTCGTGCGATCATCGGCGCTAAAGGTGGTCGAACTTCCGAGCTGTTGTTGCATCGTGTTGCCAAACGCGCCCCGGATCCGGTTCACGACGTCGCTCGCCTTTGCCCCGTTTTTCAGAGTGTAGAACTTGGCGTTCATTCCCGACGTCATTGGCTTGTCGAATTCCTTCACCAGCATTTCAACCCGCTGCAGGGTCGAAACGGTGTCGGTGATCATCGCCACGTTCGCCGAGGGAAGAATGGCCACACCCTGCGCGAGGGGATTAAACAGGCCGGAGATGGCGGTGATGAAATCCTGAACCCGCATGAACTCCAAGTGGAAGACCTTGGTGGCGATCCTCCCGCTCTTCGGGAGTTCGAGCGTGGAACCGGTGATCATTTCGGGCGCCTCGGTCTTCGCGATATTGAGCGCGGTGACCTTCATCATGCGGTCGTTCATGGGCGTGACCGCGATTCCGTTCATCGAAAGGAGTGTCTCGAGCGCGATGATGGCCTCCGAGGTGCGGATATTGCGGATGTCGATCGTGTAGTTTCCTGCGGGCAGACCTTGCGGCGGCCGTAAGACCGCGCGTCCCGTGTAGATCGTCAGAGTATCCAGAACCACATCGACCGGGCTGTCGGCCAGCTGCAGACGGGCGATCATCGGATCATTGGCCCGCGCAGGGGGGATCGCGACGGCGGGAGCTCCTGGTGCGCCGGGCAGAGGCTGGGGGGGCGGTTGAGCTGCGGAGCGAAAAGCGATGGCCGACAAAAACACAGCAAGGCTCAGACGGGCAATTCGCGGGGTCATGCGTAAATCAAATTGAAAGGCAACAAGGCGCGGAAAACGGATGAGAGGTGAAAGCGCAGAGCTTGTAAACCGTCTTGTGGCACGCTTCGCCTCGTGAGACGGCGATGTCTCTCGAATGTTGCCGGGATTTTTCCAACGCGGGGAAAGTTCGGCCGGATAGGTGTTGTTGGCGTGAATC
>JBDSSU010000503.1:0-7494 GCA_039928635.1 Opitutaceae bacterium
GGCACAACGCCTGCACGCTGCCGGCGCGAAAATGGTCACCGAAGTGGCGAATGGCGTCGCGGATGAAGTGCTCGTGCGTCTCGCGCCGGAGCGCGCGGCCCGGCTTATCGTGGTCGGCTCCCTCGGACGGCGCGCACCCGCGCGCTGGCTGCTCGGCAGCATGGCCGAGCACACCGCCGAGTCCGCCACGGTGCCCACGCTGGTCGTGCGCGATGCCTCGCCTTTTCAGGCGTGGGCGCGCGGGGAACGGGCGCTCAAGGTTTTCGTGGGCACGGATTTTTCCGCCAGTTCCGAGGCCGCGCTGCGCTGGGTCGCGGAGCTGCGGAAGTTTGGCCCGTGTGAGGTGATCGCGGCCTATGCGGCATGGACGCCGGAGGAGGCGTCGCGGCTCGGGGCGATTGGCGAAATAGGCTTGGTCGGAACTTCCCCGGTTGTGCAGAGCGTGCTGGAGCGCGACATCAGGGAAAAGATCACTCCCTTGCTCGGCGATCAAGGCGTGTGTGTCCTCGTGCAGGGGGGCTGGGGGCGCCCCGATGCGCAGCTCGTCGGAATGGCGGTGGAAGCGAAGGCCGATCTGATCGTCGTCGGCACGCACCAGCGGCACGGGTTCAGCCGGCTGGGCGCAAGCTCGGTGTCGCGCGGCATCTTGCGCCACGCGCCAATGAGCGTGGCGTGCGTGCCAACGCCGGTGGGGCAGCGGATGGCGGTACCGGCGGTTCGGGCGTGCGCGCGGGTGCTCGTGGCCGTCGATCTGGACGAGCCGCACGGCTTCGCCGCACCCTATGGCTACGGGATTTGCAGCCCCGGCGGCACGGTGAGGCTCGTGCATGTGGTCGCTCCCTTCCATCTGCCCAATCCTCTGATCGGCGGTTATTATCAGGATTCTCCTAGCAAAGTTGAGCACCTCGATCAGGTCGCCCAGTCCAAAGCGAGGCTGCGCTCTCTCGTGCCGGATAAAGCGGTGGCGAACGGCATCAAGACCGAAGTCGAGGTCATCGATCATCGCGAGACCGCCCACGCCCTCTGCGCGGAAGCGGAGCGTTTCAACGCGGATGTCATCTGCATCGGCAGCCATACGCGTCCCGGCTTTGGCGCCAAGGTGCTCGGCTCCGTGTCGCTCGGCGTGCTGCAACGCAGCCGGCGGCCCGTGCTCATTGTCTGGCCGCCGGCAAATTGAGGAAATTCCCCGTGATCACCTGCGCCGTCTTCGACACGAAACCCTATGATCGCGACTACCTCACCCGCGCCGCCGGAGCGGAGCGGGTGGCGTGGCGGTTCCATGAGTTTCGGCTCGGCGCCGCCACGGCATCCGCCGCGCAGGGCGCGCAGGCCGTGTGCCTCTTCGTCAACGACCGGGCGGACCGCCCGTGCCTCGAGGCACTCGCGGCCCTTGGCGTGCGGCTCGTCGCGCTGCGTTGCGCCGGCTTCAACAACGTCGATCTCGCCGCGGCCCGCGCGCTCGGCCTCGCCGTGGTGCGGGTGCCGGCCTACTCACCGCACGCGGTGGCGGAGCACGCCGTCGGCCTGTTGCTCACGCTCAACCGCAAAATCCACCGCGCCTACAACCGCGTGCGGGAGCACAACTTTTCCCTGAGCGGGCTCGTGGGCTTCGATCTTCACGGCAAGACCGTCGGCATCGTCGGCACCGGGAAGATCGGCCGGATCGCGGCGCAGATTTTCCGCGGCTTCGGGGCGCAGGTGCTCGCGCACGATCCGGTGCCGTCGCCGGACTGGGCGCTCGCCCACGGCGTGCGCTACGTGGACCGCGATGCGCTGCTCGCCGCGAGCGACATCGTCTCGCTGCACGTGCCGCTGCTGCCGGAGACGCACCACCTGCTCAACGCCGACACGCTCGCGCGCACGAAGCCCGGCGTGTTCATCGTCAACACCAGTCGCGGCAAACTCATCGACACCACCGCGCTCATCGCCGCGCTGAAGGCCGGCCGCCTCGGCGGAGTCGCCCTCGACGTTTACGAGGAGGAGGAGGGCGTCTTCTTCGAGGATCTCTCCGGTCAGGTGCTGCACGACGATGAGCTATCGCTGCTGATCAATTTCCCCAACGTCCTCATCACCGCGCACCAGGCCTTCCTCACGCACGAGGCCCTCGGCGAGATCGCCCGCGTGACGACCGCGAATCTCCTCAACGGAGAGACGCGCGAGGCATTTTTGCCCGGCACCACCCTGTGAGCGATGACCTTGAATCCGCCCCGCCATGACCGTCATGCTCGCCAACGTGTTTCACGGCGTTAACGACATCCGCGGGTCGAGTCCCGGTGTTTATTCCGGCAAACTCCAACTGCCGCACGACGCCTTCTCAGCTGGCCCTGGCGGAAAGCGTCGTACGCCACGCGCCGTGTCCCGTGCTGGTGGGGCGTTGAACTGAGCGCGCCCATGCTGAAAGACATTTTATTCCTGCTTGCCGGGCTGGTTCTCATCGTGAAAGGCGGCGAGTTTTTCGTCGCCGCCGCCCTGCGCATCGCGGAGTTCCTGCGGATGCCGCGCGTCGTCGTCGGCTCCACCCTGGTGAGCCTGGCCACCACCTGCCCGGAAATGGCCGTGTCGGTCATGTCGGGCCTGCGCGGCGAATCGGGTCTGGCCGTGGGCAATGCCGTCGGCTCGGTCATGTGCAACATCGGCCTCGTCCTCGGCGCCACCGTCGCGCTCAAGAGCGTGGACATTCAGTGGCGCTCGCTCGCCCTGCCGATCGGCGTGATGTTCACCGCCGGCGTCGCGCTGTTGTTGATGACGTTCAATCTCGAGCTCTCGCGCGGACAAGGCGTGTTTCTTCTCGCGTTGGGCGCGTCGTATTTCGCGTGGGATTTCATCCGTGCCTGGCGTGACCGCAAGCCGGTCGAGATCGCCGAAGCCAGCGCGGTGAAGCAGGAAATCACCGCCACGCGCTGGGCCTGGCTCAAAACGAAGCCCGGCGCCGCCGTGCAGTTTGTTTTGGGCGCGGGCGTGGTGGTGTTGGGCAGCCGCCTGCTCGTGGATGGCGCGGTGAACGTTGCCGCCGTGCTCGGCGTGCCCGCCATCGTCATCGGCCTGACGGTCATCGCGGTCGGCACCTCGCTGCCGGAGTTCATCACGGCCATCACCTCCGCACGCCAATCCGTTTCCGATCTCGCCATCGGCAACGTCCTCGGCGCGAACATCGCCAACCTCACGCTCGTGATCGGTGTCGCCGCGGTGATGGGCGGCGTGCGGATGGACCGGGTCACGCAACTCTTTAATTTTCCCGCCATGCTCGGCATGATGCTCCTGCTCGTGTGGATGCTGTGCACCGACAAACGCCTAAGCCGTCGCGAAGGCATCGGCTTGCTGGCGGCGTATGCGTTCTACCTCGCCTGCCTCGTGGTGCTCACGCCGCGCGGTGGCGCGCATTAAAATTTTTGAACCATGACCATGACACCCGTTGAACTGCTCGCCACGGTGCTCTTCGCCCTGGCCGTGCTGCACACCTTCTGCGTGAAGCGCTTTGCCCATTGGGCGCACCAGTATCCACCCGGCTCGATCAAGGAAAACGTGCTGCATTTCCTCGCGGAGACCGAAGTGGTTTTCGGGCTGTGGGCGGCGGCGCTGTTTCTCGGCATCGCGGCGTTGAAGGGTTCGGTCCACGACGCGGTGGTTTACATCGAGGGCCTCAATTTCACCGAACCGAAATTTGTCCTCGTCGTCATGGTCGTGGCCGCCACGCGTCCGGTGGTCGTCCTTGCCGAGAAATTCATCTCACTGTCGGCGCGGCTCATTCCCGCGCGCGAAGGCGTGGCGTTCTACATCGCGGCGTTGTTCCTCGGACCGCTGCTGGGGTCGTTGATCACCGAACCTGCGGCCATGACGCTGCTGGCGCTCGTGCTCAAGCGCCGTTACTTCGACCGCGGGATCAGCCGCAAACTCGCTTACGCCACGCTGGGGCTGCTGTTCGTCAACGTGTCCATCGGCGGCACGCTCACGCATTTCGCCGCGCCGCCGGTGCTGATGGTCGCGGCCAAATGGAACTGGGACATGGCCTTCATGTTGCAGCATTTCGGTGGGCGGGCCGCCTCCGCGTGCGCCGTTTCGACCGCGCTGGTCGCCGGAATTTTCTGGAAGGAACTCAGCGCGCTGAAGGCGGAGCCGACCGAGAGCCGGCCGATTCCCGCGTGGCTGACGCTCGCACACCTGGTGTTCCTCGGACTGGTCGTGGGCTTCGCGCATTACCCGGACGTGTTCTTCGGAATTCTCATGCTGTTTCTCGGCCTGGTCACGGCCACGCACGAGTATCAGGATGACCTCAAGCTGCGCGAAGGATTGCTGGTGGGCTTCTTCCTCGCGGGCCTGGTCACGCTCGGTTCGCTTCAGGCCTACTGGCTCAAGCCGCTGATCACGAGCCTCGATGGCAGCGCCCTGTTTTATGGCGCCACCGGTCTCACCGCCCTCACGGACAACGCGGCGCTAACCTACCTCGGCTCGCTGGTCGAAGGTCTCTCCGACGAACTGAAATATGCGCTCGTGGCCGGTGCGGTCACGGGCGGCGGGCTGACGGTGATCGCCAACGCGCCCAATCCGGCCGGTGTCGGCATCCTGCAAGACGCGAAGGTGTTCGAGGGCGAAGGCATCAGCCCGCTCGGTCTGTTCCTCGGCGCGTTGCCGCCCACGGCGGTGGCGATCGTGTTCTTCTGGCTGCTGCACTAATCTCGCCTTGCCCTCGACTCATTGCCACACGGTGCACTTGCACGACAATCCTGCATCACCCACGGAACGCCGCCCGCGCGCGCCGGGGCGCGGCGCACGCCTCATGCTGGTGGCGATGGCGGTCGCCGGCGCTTTTCTCATCGCCCACTGCACGGCTTCGCTGCCCGGTTGGACGCGCGAAGCGGCGTTCATGGCCGCGATCTTTTTCCTCGCGGCCTTTCTCTGGGCCACGGAAGCGTTGCCGCTCTTCGCCACGGCGCTGCTGACCATCGCCCTCGAAATCGTGCTGCTCGCCAATCCCGGCCACTGGCCCGACTTCGGCTTCGCCACCAGGGTTTCGCCGAATTACCGCGAAATCATCACCGCCGCCGCTGACCCAATCCTGCTGCTGTTCCTCGGCGGGTTCCTGCTCGCGCGCGCCGCCTCGAAGGAGCGCGTGGACCGCGCCATGTCTTCACTTCTACTGCGTCCTTTCGGCCAGCGCCCCATGGTCGTGGCGTTTGGCATCATGTGCGTCACCGCGACGTTTTCCATGTGGATGAGCAACACCGCCACGACCGCGATGATGCTCACGCTCGTCACGCCGATGCTCGCGCAGGTGCCCGCGGGCGATCCTTTTCGCAAGGTGCTCGTGCTCGGCGTGCCCTTCGCGGCCAACATCGGCGGCATCGGCACCCCCATCGCCTCGCCGCCGAACGCCGTTGCCCTCAGTTTCCTGCAAAAGTCAGGGCGCTCGATCCCGTTCCTCGACTGGATGCTCGCCGCGCTGCCGTTGATGATCGCGCTGCTCGTCGTCGCCTGGGCGGTGCTGTGGTTTTTCCACCGACCGCGCGCCACGGTGCTGCGTCTGCAACCGCCGGTCGAGCGGCTCACGGGCCGCGCATGGTTCGTCGTCGCCGTGTTCACCATCACCGTCGCTTTGTGGATGACGGACTCCTGGCATGGTTTGCCAGCCGCGGTCGTGGCATTGCTGCCTGCGGTCGCCCTCACCGTCACCGGCGTGCTCGACCATCGCGACGTGAATTCCCTCGAATGGAACATTCTCCTTTTGATTGGCGGCGGGATTGCGCTGGGCGCCGGCATGCAATTCACCGGTCTCGACAAGATTCTTCTGGGCTACCTGCTGGCCGGCGGCGCGACGCCGACTCTACTCATCGCCACGCTCGTCGGGGTCACGGTGTTGCTCGGCACGTTCATGTCGAACACGGCGACGGCGAACCTGGTGATCCCCATTGGCATGAGTTCCGCCGCGGCCTTCGGCGGGGACTTCGGCGTGCTCACGGCGTACAGTATCGCGCTTGCCGCCGCCATGTCGATGTCGCTGCCCATCAGCACGCCGCCGAACACGATGGCTTACGCGACGCGCGAAATTACCACGCGCGACATCGCCATTCCCGGAACCTGCGTGGCGGTGATCGGTGCCGTGGCGGTCGCGTTGCTCGCCAAGCCAATGCTGCAACTGTGGGGTATCGTGCCTTGAGCGATATGGGCGCTTGGCTTACACGCGATTCGGAGTGGTCGAACTTCCCCGCGAGTTGCATTGCACAGCCAGTTTCCCTCGAACTTTTCATCAACCACCAGTCGGAATAGCACTGCAATGAACGACTCCGCGCCAAAAGCCTGGCATCATGTCCACTTCTCCGAGGTCTTGCGGTTGCTTGGCGTCGACGTGGCGACCGGCCTCGCCGCCGATGAAGTTACGCGACGGCAAAAAGAATTTGGTCCGAACCGCGTCAGCGCCCGGCGCGGCACGCCCGCGTGGCTCAAGTTTCTTCGGCAGTTGAACCCGCCGCTCGTTTACATCCTGCTCGTCGCGGTCGGCGTGACGGCGTCTCTCGGCGAACGGGGGGATGCCGCAGTGATGTTCGGCGGCGTGATCATCATCGCGATTTTTGGTTTTAGCGAAGAAGCCAAAATGGGGAATACCGCGCGGTCGCAGCGTCGCTGCTCGTCATTTTCTCATTTCGATCTCCGGTGCTGCCGCGCCCCGGCTTCACCGTGCGCACTTTGGCGACGACGGTATGGCCCGGATGCTCGACAGGGCGGCCGGCGCACGCGGCTCTCGCCTGCGCGATGGCGCCAGATCTCCGCCGCCGGAATGGGGATCGTCAGTGCCTGCATGCTGTGGTGCAACGTGCCCGTTGCTTTCGCCTCCATGAACTTTCACCCGCCGCAACCATGAAAGAACTCACGCCACACATCGCCGTCGGCGGCGGCGGCACCGCGTGGGTCTTCGCGCAAATGCTGCAGCTGGCCGCGCTGGCGATCATCGCACCGTGGAGGCGCGGGCATTGGCCACCGGCGTTGAGCCTCGGCCTAGGCGCGGTCCTGATGATCTACGCCGCTTGGACCGGACTTTCGGGAGTGCGCCGCTTGGGCCGCAACCGCACGTCGCGGCCCGAGCCGCGCGCCGGGGGCGAACTCGTCACCACCGGCATCTATGCCCGCCTCCGGCATCCGCTCAATGCGAGCATGATGGCGATGGGCTGCGGATGGGCCGTCCTCTGGAGCAGCGCCGCTGGACTTGTCCTGACCCTCGCGCTCACCCTCTTTCTCCACGCCAAGACGCGACTCGAAGAGAATCTGCTGCGGGCCAGGTTCGCTGGCTACGACGACTACTCCCGCCGCGTCCCGCGCTATCTCCCGCGCCCTTTCAAAGTCAGCCATTCCTGAATGCCGCGCTCCTTTATGAACCCACAATACATCGTCGGAACCACCAAATCCCCGGCCCAAGCTGTGACTGACCTCCAAGCCTCCGTGAAACAGCACGGCTACGGCGTGCTTCACATTTACGACCTGAAAGAAACCCTCGCGAGCAAGGGC
>JBDSSU010000504.1:0-14097 GCA_039928635.1 Opitutaceae bacterium
GCGAGACGCCCGAACCGGCACGCGAGACGCGCGCGCTCCCCGGACCCTTTTGCAACCAAGCCGAAGCCAGCTTCGGAGTATCGCTCCCGATGCGAATGAAAACTCCTTTCACGGGTGGCTGCGTTTGTGGCGCGGTGCGGTACGAATGCTCGGCGATCGCGGCTGAGATTCAGATGTTCAAATGCCACTGCCGCGATTGTCAGCATGTCACCGGCGGCGGCCATACTCCCGTCGTGTACGTGCCAGCTCCGACGTTTAAGATCACCCGCGGCGCACTCCGTTATTATTCCACCGACAGCGAGATGATGGGACCGCATGCGCACAAGCGGGGGTTTTGCGCGGAATGCGGCTCGCGCGTGACCGGTGGCGAAGGCCCCGGCGCACCCGGCATCGGCATGACCGCCGGAAGCCTGGATGATCCCAGTTGGTTCAAGCCGACGATGGACCTGTGGGTGTGCGATGCGCCCCCGTGGGATCTGATGGATCCGGGCCTGCCAAAATTCAAAAAGCTTCCGGAAGAACAAAAGTAGCGGACATCGGCGCAACTTCGCCCCTTCGAAAATGAGCGCTCCCGCGGTGGCGCGGCCAGCAATGGCCGGAGCAACCCGCGCCAATCTCCTCAAGGCGGCATGGGCTTGCCCGTTGATCCGGAGCCCGCAGCTTTCACGCATGCCGAACTATGTGGCTTTGATTCGCGGCGTCGGACCCGCCAACCCCAATATGCGCAACGACAAGTTGGGCGCGGTGCTCGAGGGCATGGGATGCGCGGACGTGCGACCGGTCCTGGCGAGCGGTAATCTGGTTTTCCATTCGACGTCGCACAGCGCGGCAAATCTGGAAGCGAAGATCGAAAAGGCGTTTAACGAAAGCCTCGGGCTTTCGAGCGACGTCATTGTCCGGACCCAGGCTGAACTCGCAGCCATCGTGACCGAAGATCCCTTCAAGGGTACCGAACACGGGAAAAAATGGTACCTGATCATCACGTTTCGAAAAGACCGCCAGCCGCCGATCTTCAGCAAACTAGACCGCTCGAAAATAAATGGGCCTCAATTCATGACCGAACTCGAGCAGCGTTACGGGAAGCACATCACGACCCGCACGTGGAACACGGTGCTCAAGATTGCCGCGCAGATGGCAGAGAGACGGTAGCGCGGTTTCGAGTGAACGGCGGAGAAACTCGCGCGTCGGAACGCTTTTGCGCTACTGGCGCACACCAAGCTGCAGCTTGCGCAGACGCCACCAATACGTCGCCCGCACATGGGCATCCATGTCGTCCGTGTCGCTGTTGATGCGCACATGGGCGCCGGCGAGCACGGTAACTTTTTCACCGGCTGGGAGCGGATGCAGGGTCAGCGCGCCCATGCCGTAAGGTACAAACGTAGCGAGGTCGGAAATCGAGCGGTCCAGATCGTCCCCCTCCGAATTGAGAACGGAACGGATCAACCGAACCTGATAGTAGTCAGTGGGAACGTCACGACGCACGATCGCGACAAAGAGGTTCACCGAGGCCTCAAGATAAGAATGGGAAAAACCGAAGTTGTCGGAGATGGAGCAATTCAGCCGATTGGAAAAGTTTTCCATTTCGGCGGCGACCTGCAGGCGTCCGTCCCTCGGCATCGTGAAGTCGACACCGCACGAGGCGAAATGGTCGACGAAAACGGCGCGGCTGCTCACGAGCCAGCTCGACTCGTTGTGGGCGAATGCGAAATTCTGCACCCACTGACCGGTGTCCGGCCGGATGAAGGAATCATCCTGCGCGAGCGCTCCCTGAATATCCCCCGTCAGGATTTCGTAACGCGGAAAGGGCGCGACGAATTCCTGAAAATCGACCGACGGCGACTCTTCCCTCTCAAGCAGGCCAAGCGTCAGGTCTCCCGTGGTCGCGGATGGCGGAGGCGCCCCGGCAATTTTTCCGCGCTCTTTGAGATAAGCTTTTTTCAACGCCTGGTACGCGCGAAAGCCAGGGATCGAATGCCCCAGCTTCCGCTCCAGTTTTTTCTTCGCCAGTTTTTTGAGCTCCTGCCGTCGGTCAATGTCGCCATCGACGCCGAGGCTGGCTTGTTGCCATTCCATCTCGATTTCGCGGGCGAGTCCGGCCGCAGCCCGCAACTCAGCTTTCGAGATGAGCTGGGTGCGCTCCTGCCGAAACGCCCGTGCGAGCCGCTGCAGCCGTGCCCAGTTGTTGCTTTGCGCGAGCTGGCGCGGCGTCAGGGTGGACTTGCCGCGCAGATTGGAGCCGGTCCGAGCTCCTTTGTTTTTTTGGGGAAGGAGCAACATGGCGGCGAAGCTAAGACTCGGCGGAACGCGCGGTGAAGCGCAAAGCGAGCGCCAAAGAAATAACCCTCAGCCGCAACGATTCAGCCCCGACCAGAATGGACCCGAACGCACGCGCATGAAAAACGCCCGGAGACGGCGGCGCTTGAGCTGTTCACTGACAGATGAGTTGAAAACATCGCGGCCAAGTCTTTTGCGGTCGCTCGGAAATTTGCGGCGATTCGTGTTCATTCGCATTGGGAGCGATACCCCGAAGCTTGCTTCGGCTCGGTTGCAAAAGGGTCCGGGGAGCGCGCGCGTCTCGCGTGCCGGTTCGGGCGTCTCGCACGAACCATCCGAACCGCTCTCGGCGAGACGCCGAGAGCAGCACGCGAGACGCGCGCGCTCCCCGGACCACTGTGAACGTCAAGGTGCATCAGTTCCTGCGAATGCCCCGGAGCTTGCTCCGGGGATGTTTACGGAAACTGATCCCGCTTCAGGGCCAGCCGCAGTTTGCCAGTATTACGTGACAAACCCGGATTGCGGGCGTGGGCGTGGGCGTCCGTTGAGGTCAGGTCGGCCGGTAGTAAACCCGGAACCATTCGACGAAGCGCCGGAGCCCGTCTTCGAGCGCGACCTTCGGCGTAAACCCGATCGCGGCCTCAACCCGCGTGAGATCAGCGCACGTTTCGAACATGTCACCTGGTTGCGGTGGGAGCAGCTCAATCTGCGCGGGACGGCCGAGGAGTTGTTCGAGCATTTTCACGAAGAGCAGCGTCTCGACCGGGCGGTGGTGCCCGAGATTGAAAATCCTCGCCGGCGGAGTGGGGCGCTCGTGAGGCGGATATAACAGCGCCCGCACCACGCCATCGACGATGTCGTCGATGAAGGTGAAGTCGCGGAGGTTTTTCCCGTGGTTGAAAAGCTTGAGCGGTTTTCCTTCCGAAATCGCCCGGGCGAAAAGCGTCGGGGCCATGTCGGGCCGCCCCCACGGCCCGTAGACCGTGAAAAACCGGAGGCCCGTCACGTTCAATCCGTGCAGATGCGCGTAGCTGTAGGCGGCGAGCTCGTTGCTCTTTTTCGTCGCGCCATAAAACGAGACCGGAGCATCCGTGTTGTCGTCCTCCCGATAGGGTGGCTTGGCGGCTGCGCCGTAAACACTGCTGCTCGATGCGTAGACAAGATGCTTCGGCGGCGTGCGGCGGCAGGCTTCGAGCACGCTCGAAAAACCCACGAGATTGCTGTGCACGTAGGCCGCCGGATTCTCCATGCTGTAGCGCACGCCCGGTTGCGCGCCGAGGTGGGCCACGTAGTCCGGTTTAAAATGCGCCACGAGCGCGGCGAACTTTTCGGCATCAGCGAAATCCTGCTGTACGAACCGGAATTTTTCCAGGTTGCCGAGCTCGGTGAGCCGGGCGCGCTTCAGGGCGACATCGTAGTAATCGCCCACATTGTCGACGCCCAGCACTTCGCAACGCTTCGTCACGGCAAGACGACGCGCCACGTGGTAACCGATGAACCCGGCGGCGCCGGTCACGAGAACTTTCATTCGCCGCGTGATACGGGAAGGCTCTCGGCACGGCTAGCGGACACTGGCGCGATTAACGTTCCCGCCCTACCTTCGGAATCGATCTCGGCGGCGCGAGTCGGGCTGAGATCCGTCCAGCAATCGCGATGCTGTAGGCGGGGGGCCCTCGGGTGCCCTCACCCCGCGAGGCATGCGTTCCGAAACTAAAATCCGCGGGGTGAGGGCACCCCGCCTACATACCAGAGGGATCGACCCGCGCTTACTTCATCGTCGAGAAATCGACCGGGGTCAGAAACATCGACTTGGTTTCGCTCGTGAGGCGTCCGTCTTTTTCCGAAGTCTCTTTCATTTTCACCCACACGGGATCAGCCCGAAATTTGTCCCACGAGGCCTTGGCGGCATCGCGATTCGGGTGCGCCAGCAGGTAGATCAGCATCTTCCCCGCTCCCTTGTCCGCATCGGTCGGGTGAAAGTACGCGATCTCAGTCATGCCGCTTTTGGTGAACAACGCGGTCTCGCCACCGCGGAAGCGGGCGTCGAGTGCATCCAGTTTACCTTCTGCCGCGGTATAGGTGCGAAGCTCGAAGATACGGGGCGCCGCGGCTACTTTGGAAACGGGTGGCTTGGAATAATCCGTCAGGGCCAGAAAGAGCCGCTCCGCTTTGGCGACAATCTTCCCATTGACCTCGCTGGCTTTCGCCGCCGCCTGCCAGCCCGGGTCCGCTTGAAATGCTTTCCAGGAGGCATCGGCGGCCTCGCGGCTTTTATGCTCAAGGAGATAAACGAGCTTCTCGCCGGCGCCGTCTGCAGCATCGGCGGGAACCCAGTAGCCAACGTTCACCATGCCATGTTTCTCGAAGAATTTCGTCGTGTGGTCGCGGAAGCGCTTCAGCACGTTTTCCGAGTTGCCAGGCGTGGCGGTGTACGTGCGGAGTTCGTAAACGCGGGCGTCAGGCGCCGCGGCGTTCGCCGAACCGGCAAAGCCGAGAAGGGCGGCGAACAGGGAGATGAGACCAATAGGGGTTTTCATTTTTAGGGAGGAGGGAGAGAGCAAAAAAAGCCGGCCAATGGCAAAGGACGAGCGCAATCAATTCGCCCACGCCCCGGCGAAACCGCCGGCGCCCAAGGCTTCCTCCACCTCGGCTTCCTCGTCCGGGAGTTCGTCAACCGGCGCAAAACGCTCCGACGAAAACCCAAGCTCCTGCTGGCCTTGATGAAAGGGATCCGGCGGATTTTTGAGTTCCTCGAGCAGCAAACCGACCGTGGCGCTCTCGCCGCCCTTCACGACCTTTTCGCGACCAAGGAAAACTTCGCGGACCGTGTAGACGTCGCCCTTTTTCGGCAGCTGCTTGTACATGCCAAGCACGTAGGGCGGGAAGGTATCATTGATGCACACAACTTTCTGACCTTTGACCATGGGGGGAAGAGTTCGTGAAGGTGAATCCAAGCCGGCGCGAGGCAAACTTCGTGTGGCGTTTTTACGGAAGGGCCAAATTCAAAACGATTTCTTTGCTGATTACTCAATCCGGCCTTCATCGAAATCGATCAGGTCGACCACGCTTTTGATTTCCTCCGCGCGATCGGCGCAACCCATCGCCGTCAGCGCCACCTTGAGAAATTCGCGCCCAGCCGTCGTCATGCCTTTCTGCACCAGTTCGCGATTCCATTTCACTGCCCGGACATCCGGCGGAAAGATCGCGAGCAAACGACGATCCAGCTCGGCTTCATCGGCACCGGCGTCCACGCACTCGTGCACAACTTTCTCCACCGCGATTGGATCGATCCCGAGATGGAGGCTGAGGAAACGATCGAGACCCCGCTTGTAGTTTTTCGCGTAACTCGCCGGGAGCGCGCCGTGCTGTTTCACGTAGCGGCATTTCGCGATGAACCGCGGGAGGTACAATAAACCGGTCGCCGCATGAGGGACGTAAGGCGACGGCAGGCAGGTGAGCACCTCGCCCGTGGAGCCCGGAATGGGTTTCGATGGCATCGTGGCGAGTTATCGGGAGGGCGAAGTTCAGTCGCAAGCCCGTTGGCGCGCCCCAGGCGACCTGACCCTTAACCTGAAAATTCAGAGCGGAATCAAACCCAAGCATGAGCCACCGAGGACACGGAGCCCAGACACAGAGGCCACAGAGAAGGACCTCACGCTTGGCTCCGTGAACTCTGTGTCCCAGCTCGGTGCGCTTGGCAAAAAGGTCTTCACGAAAAAGGTGATCGATGCGGGCTAACCCGCCCTGCGCCGGGTGAGCAACGTGAGCCGCGGCCACCACCAAACGATGCGCCCTTCCTCTTCGTCGAGGCGCAACGCGGCGCGAACTCCGGCCGGCGCGGTGCGCACGTGCTCGAGGACCAGCGCGCGATTTTCCGGCGAAGTCGCCGCCGTTTCGAAGTACCACTGCAGATTCGGCTGCTTCATCGACTGCAGCTCCGAACGGATCAACTCCAGTCCGTTGGCGCGCACCAATTCCTCCCAAGCGGCGCGCGAAAGAAACCTTCCATGGCTTGGGTCGCGCCATTTCTCCACGGAGTGCAGCCAGGCTTCGGTCTCGGGATCATTGTCGGGAACACTGCCGTCGATCAGCAGAAAATATCCGCCGGGTTTCAGAATGCGCGTTGCCTCCGCGAAGAACTTCGCCGGCGAGCTGAAATGGTGCGGCGCGACGCGCACGCTCACCAAATCGAAGCTCTCGTCCGCGAACGGCATCTCCTCGGCGGGAAACAATCGCGTGGCGATCTTCACGCCGGCGTCGGTCGCGAGTTTGGCGGCGTTCTCCAACATGCGCGGGGAAATATCTCCAGCCGTCACGTCCCAGCCGAGTTGGGCGAGCAGCAGCGCTGTGTGGCCGCCACCAGTCGCGACGTCCAAGGCCGACGCGCCGGCCGAGGGACGGATTGCCTCGAGCGCGTCTGCGACATCTTTCGTGTCGGCCAGAATGTGCGATTTGCCGTAACGATCGCTTTGCCGGTCGAACTGCGCGGCGGACGCCACTTGCGCCGGATCAAGGGGAGAATTCATCGGTAACCGCCAGGCGCGTGATTACTGAGGTGGCTCATGTTTGCTTGTGGGACGGGTGCCCTCACCCGTCATCCCGCGGGGTGAGGGCACCCGAGGGCACCCCGCCTACATTCATTGAGGCGCCGCACGGCCCGCGCTTTTATTTGATCGCCGCCCACACCCGCTGCACGTCGTCGTGGTCCTCGATGTGTTGGAGAAATTCGCCGACCTGTACCTGGGTGGCTTCGTCGAGCTCCGGAAACGTCTTAGCCACGTAACCGATCTCGCTCGTGACGATGGTCCAGCCGTTGGCCTTCAGCCATGTCGACACCGCATGTACCGCGGTGCGTTCGGTGACGAACCGGGCGCCCCCGCGATCTTCAGGAATGTCGTCGTTCTGCGCATGCGTCAGCCGCTCAAAATCGTTTGCGCCCGCTTCGATCGCGACCGCTTCGAGATCAATCTTCGCGTCGGAATGGTGTGCCTCCACGAGGCCCACATGTTCGAAGAGAAACTTGTTGCTGCCCGCAGCGCCGAGCACACCGCCCGCGAAAAGGCGCCGCATCTCGGGCGTCGTGCGCTGGTGGTTGTCGGTATAGACCTCGACGATGACCGGCACCTTGTGGGGGGCGTAACCTTCGAAGACGACATGATCGAGCGCGTGTTTTTCTCCGCCGATCCCCGCGCCTTTGTTGATCGCCCGTTCGATGGCATCGCGGGTGACGCTGGCTTTGCGGGCTTTCTCCAGGGCCGCGAACAATCGGGCGTTCGCCGCGGGATCCGGACCGCCCAGCTTGGCAGCGACGGTGATTTCTTTGACGAGTTTGCCGACCGTCTGGCCTTTTTTCAGGTTAACGATCGCACGTTTCGCGTGGAGCCATTGACGTCCCATAAGGCCCAACGAGCTAGTGCCGCACTGGGGCGTCCGCAATGCCGAAGTGCCCGGCCGCGCCCGGAATTCTGATGGGCGCGCCGCTCACTTGATCCGGATCTTCGAGAGATCTTCCGTTGGTTTCGGCCATTGAAGATGGAGCCCTTTCATCGCGCGAGCCACGGCGTCGGCGACCACATAATCCCGATACCAATTCCGATCGGCGGGGACGACATGCCACGGGGCCGCGCGATGACTCGTGGCGTTCAGCATCTCGTCGTAAGCCTGGATGTAGTCGTCCCAGCGCTGCCGCGTGCGCAAATCGGCGTGGGAGAACTTCCAATTTTTTTCCGGGTTCGCCAGGCGTTCCTCAAATCGCTCGGCCTGTTCCTTCCGGCTGATGTGCAGGTGGAATTTGAGGATCACGACATGGTTCTCCACCAGCATGCGCTCGAAATTCACGATTTGCTCGTAACGTTTCTTCCACACTTTTCGCGGTACGATTTCCAGCACGCGTTCCGCGAGCACCGCTTCGTAATGCGAGCGGTTAAACACGCCGATATTGCCGAATCGAGGGATGGCGCGGTGATGTCGCCACAGAAAGTCGTGCGCCCGCTCCTCGTCCGATGGCACTTTGAAGTTTGCCATTTCCGTGCCGGCGGGATTGACGCTCCGCAGCACCGAACGGACGGCGCCGTCTTTTCCGCTGGCGTCCATGCCTTGGAAAATCAGGAGGATGGCGTGGCTCGAATTGGCGTAGAGCAGTTGTTGGAGCTGCCCAATTTCTTCTCCGAGTCGCTGCGCGTGTTCCTTGGTCTCGGCCTTGTCCCGACCTCCGTCGTAGGCGGGATCGAATTCCCCCAGCTTAATCTTCCCCTTGATGACAATTGGCTGCGTACGCATGCGTCAGAGACACGTGAAACTGCCAAACGCGCCTGAATGAGGTTACGCCAGTCCCAATTGCTTCAACACCTCGGGGGGAGGACCCGGAAAAGCCGACAGTGCGACGTTTCCTGTGTAGCCGATGTCCTTCATCCCTTCCGGAGTGGTGTAGAATCCGCCGCCCGTCAGGTCGCGAAAGCGCGTGAAAAAACGGGCAGCCGTTTGAAACTCCGGCTTGGCGTTGGGCGTGAAGCAAATGTCATCGCAGATGGCCCGCTTCTGACTGGCGATGGTGTTGGTGAACGATTGTTGGAAACGGCGCTGCGACTCGGCGTCGATCCAATCGAGCCCCGGGACAATTATCGTTCGATCTCGCTCGTGCGCGGTGTAGGGCGCGCTGATCCATTCATCGATAAAGTCGTGGACTCCGAGCGACCCCGCACTCGGTGATTTCGCATCGGCCGGAATGATGACGTCGCACAGCGCCGCCGCCGTTTGCCGCTGTTTTGGGGTGAAGGTCAGCGGCCACAAATCGCCGGGTTTGTAAGTCCGCAACAGGTCCGGGTCGGTGCCGTAGCCTTTCGCCGCTGGCAGCACCGGAGTGGCGCTCGCGCCGGCCTCCGCGGCGGCAGCCTTACCGCCCGTGTGGTCGAGCAATGCGGCTGAGGCCGCTGCCGTGAGCATCCATTTGATCGCGGCGCGACGATCCATGCGCGCGGGGGTTTGAGGCTCGTCGGGGAGGTTCACAGATTTCCTTTTTTGAGTTCTTCGAGGAGATAATCGCTGGCCCGCCACTCGAGCGCCATGATCGTGAGGGTGGGGTTCTTGTCGGCATTGCTGACGAACGGGCCGCCGTCGTTCACAAAAAGATTCTTCACGTCCCAAGTCTGGCACCACTGATTGGTGACGGATTGTTTCGGGTCCGTTCCCATGATGGTGCCGCCGACTTCGTGGATGATTTTTCCGCCGGGCTCGATCGCTTTGCTCCCATCCGTCTGCGGGTTCGAGGTGGTTTTGCCGCCCATGGCGACGATCAGTTCGGCGAACGTGCGCTGCATGTGCGCGGCCTGACGCGTCTCATGCTCGGACCATTTCCAATGGAAGCGCAGCACCGGGATGCCCCACTTGTCTTTCACCGTCGGGTCGAGTTCGCAGAAGGAGTCCTCGTTCGGGATCATCTCGCCACGACCGGCGAAGCCGACGAACGAGCCGTAGTAACGCCGCGCGTCCTCCTTGAACTGCCGGCCGTAGCTCCCAATGCCGAGACCGTTCATGCCCGAGGTCACGCCCACGTTCGGCATGCGACGGCCCGTCGAAAATTCCACGTGATAGCCGCGGGCGAAACCCAGTTTCGTCGCGTCACTGTAAAGCCACCACGGGATGTAAACGTGCAGCCCGGCACCGTCCTCGTTGTGGAGGGGAAGGTTCTCGAGCGCCGGGACCTGGCCGCTTAAGCCGGCGCCCACGGTGTCCATGATGTATTTCCCCACCTTGCCACTCGAGTTCGCCAAACCGTTGGGGAAACGCGCCGACTTCGAGTTGAGCAGAATGCGCACGGACTCCGCGGAACTGGCGGCGAGCACCACGACGCGGGCTTTCAAGGAGCGTTCTTCGCCCGTGGTTTTGTCGATGCAGATCACCCCGGTGGCTTTGCCGCTGTCGTCGGTGGTGACCTCTCGCACCATCGCGTTGGGCAGGATATCGAGATTCCCCGATGCGAGCGCCGGGGGCAGATGCACGGTGGTCGACTGGTAATTGGCGCGGGTCGAGCAGCCGCGCCCGCAATCCGTCGCCCAGAAACACGCGGCGCGTTCCCGCATCGATTGCGCGAGGAGACGCTGGGCTTTGACGTTGTTCGGGTGCAGCTTCGCCGGAATCGTCACGTCATCCTGCTTCGCGCTCAGCACCGCGCGGTGAATGGGGATCACCGGAATGCCCATCTTCTTGCCGCGTTGCTGGGCGAGCAATTCGCCGGCGCGGGCTTTGGGGGGCGGCAACAAAACGCCGGGTGAGGAGTTCGGCGTGTTTTCGAGGCTGTTGTTTTCGCCGTAAACGCCGATGAGCATCTCGACCTTGTCGTAGTAAGGCGCCAGCTCCTCGTAGCTGATGGGCCAGTCGAAACCGAGACCATCACGGCTGCGCGGCCGAAAATCGTAAGGCCCGTTGCGCAGTGAGATTCGCCCCCAGTGATTCGTGCGGCCACCCAGCATGCGCGCGCGATACCACCAGAACTGGCGTTCGGGCTCGCTGGACGCGCTCGTGTAGGGTTCGCCTGGGACGTTCCAGCCCCCGTCCACCGTGGCGTCGTAAAAACCAAACGGCTTATCCGTCGTCGCGATGCCACGCAGCGGCGCCTGACCGGTGATTTGAAACATTGGGGTCTCCTTCACCGGGTCGTAGTTTCTACCCGCTTCCAGCATGAGGACCTTCACGCCCTCCATCGCCAGGGTGTAAGCGGTCTGACCGCCACCGGCGCCGGAACCGACGACAATCACATCATAGTTCGGCTGGGTTTTGCTCGCAGTAATCAGGGGCATAATCGACGGGTAACGACGCTGTGATTCTCACCATGAGAGCCTCAGCAGAAATTCGCCCGCGAAACTAGGGGCGCGCCCAAAGATTTGTCGAACCCGCAAAACACTCTTTCTCACTCTTCTCGATCACGCCAGGGCGTGCGCGAACGATTTGGCGCAGGGAACGCGCCCCGTCAGGGTTTCCGCGGACCCATGCCGAATCGCTCGGCGAGCAGCAGGATGCCGGCGATGACGGCCAAAGCGCCGAGCACCCAGAGCGGGAGCGTGAGGGCGAACAGCATCTGGATGCCGAATAGAATGAGAAAAATCGCGAGGAAGAGATGGCCCATGACGGGGAGAGGTTGAAGGGGTTGGGGTTAAGGGACGCACGAAAGACCCCGGAATTCCTCTCCGGTGCCGCCGCCCCGCCGCGGGAATCACCAAGCCACAAGCGCCTCTCGAAACCTCTATTGGGGTTTTAGCAGCCGCTGCTGACGCTCGGCCGGGAGCGCGCTTTGTCCCAGCCACGCAGCGGCGCCGGTGCGATCCACCATGAGCCATTGCCGCGCGAGATTCTCGATCGCGCTGTTTCGCTGTTGGGGATCCGTGATCATATCTGTCCAAGCGGCCGCGTTCGCGGGTGACTCGGAGGCAAGGCTGCCCACGAAGCTTTGCACCGCCCGGTCGCGCGCCGCATCCGCGGGCAGCCCGGAGAGCCACTGGCCCGCCGCGCTCGAATCAATCCGTCCCCAATTGGCGGCCAGCGAGGGCAACACACTGGAGCGAAGTCCCGCGTCCGTGAACTGCTCCACCCAAGCCGCCGCGGATTTCGGGTCGATGTTCGACCACTGCATGGCGACGGATTGGGCCGCCTGCTGCTGCGCCGCACCCGCTGGAAGGCTCGCCACCAAGCCGGCTGCATCTGGCGGGGAATGTTGCGCCAAGCCTTCCACCACCGCGGCGAGGTACTGGTTGCGCGCATCACCCTCCGGCAGCCGGTCCATGGTAGTCAGCGCAGTCGTGGGATCCTGCGCCGCCAGCGTACGGCCAATCGTGCGAAAGAGGTTCGTCTGCTCCGTCCCGGCGGAAAGCGCCGTCGCGTAGGTCATGGCAGCCGCCGGGTCGACCTGCGCCCATTGATTGCCCAGCTGCTGCAACACATTCTGGCGGGCGCGCCCCTCGGGCAGCTGCTGCGCCCAGGCGCGGGCGGCCGTCGCATCAACCTGCGCCCATTGCATTGCCAGATTTGCGGTCGCGTTATCGCGGCTGCTGCCGGAGGGAAGACTCTCGACCAACGCGATTGCCGCCTGGGGATTGGTCCGCGCCAGCTGGCCGGCGATTTGTTGCATGGCGTTTCGCCGGCCGTTGCTTTCCGGCAGCGCCTGCACCCAGTCGAGTGCGGCCTGAGGATCGCGATTCGCATAGCCACCCGCGATTTGTTGAATCGCCTGCGTCTGGAAATTTCCGGGCGGCAGGGCAGATGCCACCGCCGCCGCCATCTTGGGGTCCTCGTAGGCGAGGGCGGAAACGATATTCTGCAACACCCGGTCGCGCTCGAACCCTCCGGGCAGGGCTTGCACGTAGTTCATCGCCGCCTCCGCGTCACGGCGCGCCAGCTGCCCGATCAAATTTCCCAGAACATTGTTTTTCGTAATGCCCGGCGGAAGCTCCCGGGCGGCGGCGAGGGCGGCCATCGGGTCAACCTGGCCCCAGCGATTTAAGATGCCTTGCAGCTGATTCGTCCGCGGATTTCCCACCGGCAGATTGAGCGCGTACGCGAATGCGCCGGACGGGTCCGAGCTTCCCCACTGGTTGAGCACCTCCTGCTGCATCCGGGTGCGCATCTCGCCGCCGGGCTGTTTCTCCGCGTAGGCCAGCGCACCGGCGGGATCGCTTTGTGCCCACTGACGGCTGATGACGCTAAAACCATTTTGACGCGCCGCATCGTTCGGCAACTGCTGGAGCCACGCCGCGGCCGCTTTCACATCGCGCAACGCCCATTGCGCCGTCACCGCGCCGATCGCGGAATTGCGCGCGGATCCCGGAGGCAATTGCGCCGCATAATTCGCGGCCGCCACGCTGTCTTTTTCCGCCCATTGGAGCACGATGGCCGACACCGCCCCGGCTTTCCCCGCATCGTCCAGCAGCGAATCGGCCCAATCCAGGGCCGCCGCCGGGTCCGTCTGCGCCCACGATTTTCCGATACTGCGATATGCCTGCCTTCGCCCGTCGATCGAGGTCGCCTGCGCCGCCTCCGCCGCGGCGGCGCGCGGGTCGCGCAGCGCCCAGGCTTCGATGATCGACGCAAAGGTGTTCGGCTTCCGTTGCAGTATCCCGGTGCGCCGCCCGAGCGTGAGCGCCGCGACCGGATCTTTTTCCGCGAGCTGATTCAAAATCACGGAGACCTCCTCATCGCGTAAGCCACCAGCCGGAACGCGCTGCATCCATTCCACCGCCTGGTCGAGATCCGCGTAAGACCAGCCCGCGACGACGGCTTCGACGGCTTTATTTCTACGCAACACGTCGCCAAGTCCCCGCGCGTGCGCCATTGCCGCCGCGGCATCGATTCCGGCCCAGCGGAAATAAAACGCGCGTCGCAGCGCTTCGCCGACGGGCAGCGGCTGCTGCTCCACCGCGACGAGGATCGCGGGGATTTGCGAAGCATCGACGGCGTTGACGATAATTTCCCACTGCCGGTTCATCCGCCACGCTCCGCTCTTTCCGGCGGACTCAATCATCGCGATCACTTCGGGCGTCGTCGGCTTTTGGGTGATGTCGAGCCTCTCCGAAGAAAACCGCCCCGCGGGAATCGGCGGCAGCGCCACCGGCGGTTTCTGGACTAATCGGGTTCGGGAAGTCGCTTCGGTGGCACGCGGTCCGAGCCGCCCCAGCGCAAATCCCGCCGCGATCAAAGCCAGTGCCGCGACACTGGCGGCAATGATGCGAGGCGCCTTCATCGACCGCAGCTCAGGTTAGCCTGCCCGCCGCGGGGACGCTCCCCGTTGAAGAGAACCAAGGAGCCTGAGCGTCATCACGGGACTCCCGGGGTTTG
>JBDSSU010000505.1:0-16682 GCA_039928635.1 Opitutaceae bacterium
GGCACGCGTCAGTGGTTTAATTTTAGGGATTCGATCTGGCGGTTGACCGTTACCGCATCGCCCGCCCCGACCTTCAAGTCTTGCGGTTGATCGTCGCTGGAGCGCTTTCCATCTGGCCTCGCGTGACCCCGAGCTGATTCAGCAGTTTGAGTTCACGCCACAATTCGCTCCCGCGAATTTCGCCGCGGAGGAGCTGCCCATATCGGGTCAAGGTGCGAGCGACCTCATCCGCCGTCTCGTTCACGAACTCCACGCGGAAATTGCCCGCGCCGAGCTCGATCAAGCGCTCCACGTATTCCGCGCCGGTTTGTGCGCGGTTGTTGAAAACGGTATTGCGGCATCCGGCATCGGCTCGCAACGGCAGCTCGGCTCCGACGCGATCCCGCAAGGCGACGCGGTGTTTGTCGCACGGGCGGCCACAGTCTCGGAAATCTTTTCCCTTCGAGAGGAAGGCGCAGAACACGCAATGCTCCATGTGAAACATGGGCATGTGCTGGTGAATGGTCAGATCAAACCAGGCTCCCGGCGCCGCTCGCAGCAGGCTTTCGAGCTGTTCGACATTTAAGTCGTAGCTCGCAGTGACCCGTTCAAGGCCATGCTTGGTTAAAAAATAATCCGCAGTGAGCGGGTTCGCCACGTTGAGCGAGAAGTCGCCGCGCTTCCGGTCGGTCGCAAAGAAAGCGAGGTGGTCGTAGTTCCTCACGAGGTAACCATCCGCATCGCACGAACGCACTTGTTTGAGAATCCACTCCTCTCCCGGCTTAAAAATCCGGGGCGGTGCCGCCCAGATCGAGGATTCTTTCCGGGTTTCCTGGGGACTGGTTTCGGCGCGCTGCAGTTCGCGAAAACGCGTGACGGTGTCGCGGTAGTATTTCGGATTCTCGAACTCGCAGTAGATGGTCCGCGCGCCGGCGAGCCAGGAGGCTTCGAGTTGCTCTGGCAGACGGATGACGGCGATCAACTCCGGGGGCCGCGACTCAAGGGGCTCATGCTGAAAGGTCGGCCGATGATAGTCCGTGGTCTTCCAGCGTTTGGGTTCGGCGCGCATTTTTTCCAACGCCACTACGAAATCACGGCGCAAGCGGTTCAGTTCGCTGAGAGGGAGGATGACGGATCCTTCGAGAAACGATTTGAGCGCACTGAGGATGAAGGGTGTACCACCGAGACGCCCAAGCTGTTCCTGCAGACGTTCCGCGGAGAGCGGTTGTTTCTCGGCCGTCGCCAGGAGGACGGCCGACTCGACTTTCACAACGTGCCCGAGTCCGTCGTTAGCGATGACTGTGAGCGGGGTGCCGGCCTGACCATGCACTTCGAGCGTGATGGGGCGGCGGAAGCGTAACTTGTCGCCCTCAAAGGTCGCGCGTACCTCGCGATCGAGTGCGGGATCGTTCGTTTTCCACAGGAGCTGGCCGACGCGAATGCGCCGCCAATCGAGATCGCCGTGGCCGAAACGCAGCGTCGCGTCGTTGCCGCGGACTTCGATCTCGTAGATGCGCCCACCTTCCTCCCGCTCGTTGGGTTTTCCCGCATCGAAGACCACGCCATCGCCCGGCTTTACGGGAGCGACGGGCTGCAACGTGACCGCTTCCTTTTCAATGCGCGTGATTTCGCCCAGGAAAACCCCGCGCTTGGTGCCGAACCGGGCATGCGCGAGCGCCTGGTTGTCGATGCCGCGAAACCAGCCGGTGTGCAGCCCGCGCGAGAAACTCATCTCCAGTTCATAGCGGGCGGAGCCGGGGGAAAACTCTCGTGAAGCGACGTCGCGAGCCCCGAGGTCCGACATGACTTTGTCGAGGGCCGTCCGATAGACCCGCGTGATGCTCGCCACGTATTCGGGGCTTTTCAGACGTCCCTCGATTTTGAGCGAAGCAACGCCGGCGCGCACCAAGTCGGGCAGTACTTCGAGCCCGGAAAGATCCTGTGGGCTGAGCAAGTAACGGCGATCGCCCAGGGGGACTTGTTGCCCGTCCGAGATCAAATCGTAGGGCAGGCGACAGGCCTGGGCGCACTCGCCGCGGTTCGCGGAGCGGCCACCGAGCGATTCGCTCGTGAGACATTGGCCCGAATAGGCGACGCACAAGGCACCGTGGACGAAAACTTCGAGCGGGAGAGCGGGCTTCGCGGAGCTTTGGGATGCCTGAATTTTATCGATCTCGGCGATCGAGTTTTCGCGCGCGAGCACGACAAGTTGGGCCCCGAGTTCCCGGGCGAATTCAACGCCAGCGGCGCTTGTGACCGTCATCTGCGTCGAGCCATGGATGGGAAAATCAGGCGACAGGCCGCGGATGAGCCGGCAAATCCCGATGTCCTGCACGATCGCCGCATCCACTCCGGAATTGATGATGGTGCGAAGATAATCCTCCGCGTCCGCCAGCTCGGCGGTGAAGACGAGCGTGTTGAACGTCACATAACCCCGCACGCCCCGGCGGTGGAGAAACTCCATGAGTTGCGGAAGATCGGCCTGCGTAAAGTTCTTCGCTCGCATGCGGGCGTTGAAACGTTCGAGCCCGAAGTAGATCGCATCGGCCCCATTTTCGATCGCGGCGCGTGCGCATTCCCAATCTCCGGCGGGCGCGAGGAGTTCCGGACGCGCGAGCACGCGGCCGGTGATCGGCGGCGGAGGCGTGAGCGGGGGAAAGGATTCGGGCATGTGAAGAAAGGTGGAGGGCAACTCGAGACGCTCAACCGTTTACGGTTCCTGGACGAAACGATCTGGCGGCTCACCGGCAGTCGCCACCGTGGGCACCAGTTGCAGGCGGGCGGGCCGTGCGGCGTGTGGGGCGGCGGCGCGAAGGCGTGCCGCTAAATAGACCGTGATCACAAAACAAATAATGGCGACTACGCCGACCTTCGGGAATCCGATCAGGCGGCCAGCGGCGTCACTCGTGACCAAAGCGCTCGCCGTCAGGTTGGCGAGACCGCTCCCGGCCTGTTGCACGGCTGAATTCACACTCATGAATCCGCCGCGGTAGCGCCCTTCCACGGCGTTTGCCATCATGGCGGTCGCCGGCGCAAAGCGACCTGACATCGTCACCATGAAAAGGGCCGTGATCGCCATGGAGACGCCGACTGAAACCGGCGGGAGGTTGGTCAGCGCGAGCACCACCAAGGAAGCGCCGACGGAAAGCCAGCCGAGGACGTGCAGTTTGTCATATTGATCGGAAAGACGACCGATGATCGGAGTCGTGACCAGCGTGGCGAGTCCACCCGCCAGATAGATCAAAGGCAGCTGGTGTTCGGTCAGCCCGACGTTTGCGACCATCGAAGCAGCCAGGTAGGGGATGATACAGCCGCCCCCGAAAACAAGCACGGCACTCAGCAGGAACCCGCGTTGATGAACCGGGTGTGACAGGATCGCGGTCATCTGTTTCCAAGGATGGACCGGCACGTGATGAGCGGGAATGCGAGGAAGCGCCCACGCCGCCAGCGCGAGGATTGGGATGCTCAATCCCGCGAGCAGAAAAAACGGCGCGTGCCATTCGAAAATCCCGGCGAGCCATAACCCAAGGGGGACGCCGAGGACCGAGGCGATCGGGAAGGCGGACATGACCAAACCCATGGCGCGACCGCGGCGGGCGGGAGGCACGACGTCACCCACCATCGCGACGACCACGGAACTCGCCACGCCACCGAACGCCCCGGCTGCGAGTCGACCGAGCATGAGCATGTGGTGATTTGGGGCTAGCGCGCACGCGAGCGTTGCGACCCCGAAGCCGGAGTAGAGCGCGAGCAGCACGGACTTGCGGTCCAGCCGGTCGAGGAAGAAACCGGCGCCAAATCCCATGACCGCCGCGGCGATCCCATAGGTTGAAACGAGCCGCCCGAACTGGCCCGGGCCAATCTCGAAAGCACGCATCAGTTGCGGCCCGAGTGGCATCATGATCATGAAGTCCAAAATGTGCGTGAACTGCACGGCCGCGAGCGTGAGCAGAATGGCGAGTTCTTTGCCGGTCGTCTGCGGATGGCTCGCGGTTGAGGACATAAAAGGCGACAGGGTTTGTCGGTTTCCCCAAAGCGCAACTCCCCCATTTCAGACCCGCGACGTACCGGTCATCTCCCGGAGCAGAGCGAGAAACTGCTCGGCGCCCCGGCTTTGGTAGCGTTGCAAATGGCGCACAACCACGAGTTCGCGAGCGGGCGCTCCCGCGGCGAGTGTGATGTAAGCGAGGTTCTTTCGGTCTTCCGGGGCCTGCGCTACGCGAGGCAGGATCGAAATGCCGACACCAAGGGCCACGAGCGCTTTTACCGTCGCGACCTGCGCGCAACGAAAGCTGATCCGCGGCTCAAAATGATGATCGCCACAAAAATTCCGGATCTGGCTCGCGAGTGAGCTGGAAGTGCCGAGCATCACGAAGGTTTCGTTGGCAAGGTCGGTGGCTTGCACCGCAGATTGTTGAACAAACGGATGATTTTTCGCGGCGACCAGCAGCAAGGGCTCGGTCAAGAGCGGTTCAACCGAAAGACGCTGATCTTTTACGGGAAGCGCCACGATCGCCAGGTCCAGTTCTCCCTCAATGACCGAACGCACCAGATGGCTGCGAAAATCCTCGCGAATATCAATTTGGAGGTTTGGGTGCCGCTTCCGGCAGCGTTTGATCAGCCGCGGGAGGAGGTAGGGCGCGACGGTCGGAATCGCGCCGACCGTGATGCGCCGCCCCAAAGCCGGATGGTCGCTCAACTCCTTCGCTGCGTTCTCGACTTCGAAGAGAATCCGACGCGCCCGCTCCAAAAATACGGCGCCCGCCTCCGTGAGCACCGCCTTCCGTCCGAGCCGGTGGAAAAGCTTATGCCCGACCTCGCGTTCCAAGTTTATTATCTGCTGGCTCAGAGAGGGCTGAGTGATGTGGCTGCGCTCCGCGGCGCGCGTAAAATTTCCGGTGTCTGCGACGGCCAAAGCATAGCGAAGCTGGTGTAATTCCATAGGGATAACCGATCGAAATGATAGGGAGAGGCGATTTCAACTATTGAAAAACCATGGTACCCTCTCGGCACGTTGATCACCGGACTGGTGGTCAGCTAACCAAAGAACCAAACATGAAGAACAAACTAATCCTAGCGGTCATCCCTGGCGTCATCGTCCCGGCCGCGCTCTTGCTTTCTTTCCGTACCCTGATCACCGCGGAAGCCTTGGTGGGCTACCTGAGCGTACTCACGCTCTTGGCAGTCGCCGCCTTGGAGTATCGCCTTAGCTGGCGAAGCCTCTTCGGACGCTGATCAGCGTTTCGAGAAAGCCGCAACAGGGGTCCGGAGCAATCCGGGCCCCTTTTTATTTCCTATGGGTGAAATACCCCGGAGCTTGCTCCGGCTTGATTGGATGTAGGCGGGGTGCCCTCACCCCGCGAGGCATGCGCTGCGAAATCTGAGATCAGCGGGGTGAGGGCACCCCGCCCACAAAAATAGCCGCGTGGATTTGATTCAAATGCCCCGGGGCTCTTTATTTTTGGGGTCCGAGGCGACGAGATCGCAACTATTCGCGTCGGTGTTAGGCAAATTCCATGAGCCGCGTCGCTTCTTTGGAAACAACGCACCCCCAGCCCATGGAGGAAGCACCCGCTCATGATCATTGGAAAGCTTGGTTTCAGCTCTACGGCGCAAAGATGCTGCTCTGCGCGCGTCAGTGGACCCGCTCACCCGCCGACGCGGAAGATGTCGTTCAGGAGGCTTTCGTGCGATTCTGGCGGCATCAGCGCGCGTTGGGCGGGGAGCCCCTCGCTCTGCTGCTCACTTCGGTGCGCCGCGCGGCGACCGATCTTTCCCGCCGCAACTCGCGTCGGATGGTGCGCGAAGAAGCTGCGGAGATCCAACCCGACAACGACCTCCCTCTTTTCGAAACGGGCGCTGAGCATGACGACCGCCGGCAGGCGATCGAAGCCGCCTTACGACGCCTTCCGGCTGAACAACGGGAAGTGCTTGTGCTCAAAATTTGGGGCGAACTTACCTTTGACCAAATCGCGGCGCAGCTCGCTCTTTCACCCAACACCGCCGCTTCACGGTATCGCTACGCTCTCGCCGCGCTGCGGAAACAACTGATCGCCGCCGACTGCCATGGATGAAGATTTCAAAGACTTGGAGGAAGAGTTGAGACGGTTGCGCCCGCAGAGCCCGTCCCAGCGGCTCGTTCGCCGCCTGGAGTCTGTTGGATTGCAGCGTCATGGCCGGGGGCGGGGCTGGATGCGTTGGATGGCGTTTCCCGCAATGGCAGCCGCGGTCGTGCTGGGGTTCCTGTTCCTGCGCCTTTCGCCGCCCCGTCCGACCGCACACCCGCTGGCGACCGCCGCGTTTAAACCTGTTGCCGCGGAAAACCTTCTCCTGGACGCAAGCGATGAGGGCTACACCACACTTGAGGATGGCACGCCCGCCCGCCGCGTTCGTCGTTCCTACATCGACACCATCACTTGGAAAGACCCCCGCACCAACGCTTCCCTGACATGGAGCCTGCCTCGGGAAGAAATCAGGGTGATTCCCGTCGCATTCCAATAGTCATTTCGTTGCTCAAAACTCCATCCCTCCCACCGAACTCCCATGAAACCTAAACTGCTTTCGTCTTTCCTCTCTGCCGTCGGCCTCGCAATGGCGCTCTCTTCCGCCAGTGCTCAACCGCGACCCGCACCAATGCCGCCGGGCGACCAACGCCTGAAGATGGGAGCCGACGCCCAGTGGAGACCGAATTTCCCTCGCGAGAAAGAGGTCGTCACGTTCCTCGGAGTGGAGACCGCGCCTGTATCCGAAACGCTTGGCAGCCAGCTCAGCCTTCAAAAAAATTCCGGGTTGGTCGTGATCCACCTCCTGCCCGATGGTCCCGCGGCGGCTGCATTGAAGCAGCATGATGTGCTGGTGAAACTCGATGATCAGCTCCTCGTTGAACCACGGCAATTCTCCGTGCTCATTCGTAATCACAACGAAGGAGATGAAGTCACCTTCACTTACATCCGGGCGGGAAAATCGGCCACGGCGAAAATAAAGCTCGGGAAGCACGAGGTCCCGAAAGGAAATGTGATGATGCCGGGTGAAGGTGGCCCGCGTCAGGGCATGTTTGATGGGGTCAGCAACCCGCCCGGCTCGCGGGAGGAAACGGACCGCGTGCTTGGTTTGATCCAGCGTGGAACGGCCGATCGCGAATTTCGTGGGACGGTGCGTGTGCCGGCGCCGCAGGGCTGGACGCAGGAATTGCGGCGCGACGTTCAAGGTTTCCGCGCCACGAATGTGAATCCAGGAAACAGCAGCATGCTTTTCACCGACGAGCAGGGCTCACTCGATCTTACGATCAAGGATGGGAAGAGAACGCTCGTCGCGAAAAACCCCAAGGGTGAACAGATCTTTTCTGGTCCGGTGAACACTCCGGAGGAACGCAGCGCAATGCCTTCGGAGTTGCGTCAACGCCTCGACAAGCTGGAGGGCATGCAGGATTTCACCTTCAAAACGGAGGAGGGCTTCGTGCCCTCGACGAGAAGCATGCGGTCATCCCCGCAGGGAATTGCATTCCCGCTGCCAGCGGATCGCGTGCGTCCGGTGCCGATGCCTCGGCAGATTTTCTGAAGATAAAAAAACACGAAGCTCTTGGGTTCCGCGTCTCGCTTGCGCTTCCGCCGCCTACGGAATCAGTGGCGGGCCGTCGCTGGCTTGGCGTTTGAGGAAGGCGGCACTGATGAGAGAAATGAGGGTGCCGCTAAACATCGCCCCGATAAACCCCATCGCGGTCATGATCGCTGGGTTCATCATTTTGCGGGTCACCGTTTCCATTTGCTCAATCTTGTCTCCGCCGACGCCGCTCGCTTCCATTTTTTGCACCTGATTCTGAATCATGACCTCGGTGAAATCGGGGTTGATGACGTTCATGTAAAGATAGCTGGTTACCATGCCGCAGAGGGCGGAAAACAAGGTGATCATTACGCCCGCTCCCAAAGCGCGGCCGTAGCCGAAGTCTTCGTTGGTCGCCAATACCTCGGCGCGCCTCGCCCTCGTTCCGAGCACGATGCAGGCGATCGCGATGCCGATGCCGGCCAGACCGCCGATCAACTGAGCCGTGCCAAGCTTGCTGGCGTCCGAATGAAATCCCGCGAAGTAGAGCACGAGATTGAGAAGCACTCCGGCAATCGCCATGGCGGCGCCGTAGGTGAGGTAGGTTTTCATAACGGCGCGACGGTGCTCGACGCCCCGTCGAAAAACAATCCCTTCGTGAGTGCCGGCCTCGGGAAGGGTTGAATGGCCTCAGCGGAATTTACCAAAGCACTTCAGCTGTTGTCGCCGTCCAGCAGCCTTCCCAATCCACCCAACACCGAGCCTTCTTCGCGGCCACCGCGGCCCGTCTTTGAAGCGGCAGCGACAATGCGACCGGCCAGCCGGGAGAGTGGAAGAGACTGCAGCCAGACTTTTCCCGGCCCACGGAGCGTTGCAAAAAAAAGCCCCTCACCCCCGAAAAGCGCCGTCTTAACTCCGCCGACGAGCTGGATGTCGTAGTCGATCGAAGGTTGGAAGGCGACGATGCAGCCCGTGTCGACGCGGAGCACTTCCCCCGGCGCCAGCACCCGTTCATAGAGCGTTCCGCCGGCGTGGACGAACGCCCAACCATCGCCGGTCAACCGCTGCATGATGAATCCCTCGCCGCCAAAAAGGCCCACGCCGAGTCGTTTCTGAAAGGCGATTCCGACGCTCACTCCCTTGGCCGCGCACAGAAATGAATCTTTCTGCGCGATGAGTTCGCCACCGAGCTGACCCAGGTTAACGGCCATGATCTTGCCAGGATAGGGCGCGCCGAAGGCGACTCGTTTTTTTCCGGCACCCTGGTTTTGAAAGACCGTCATGAAGAGCGATTCTCCCGTCAGCAGTCGTTTCCCCGCGCCAAGCAGGGATCCCATGATTCCTGAGCTGGGCCGCGACGAGCCATCGCCGAAGATCGTCTCCATTGCGATGCCTTCGTCCATGAACATCATTCCGCCCGCCTCGGCCACCACCGCTTCACTGGGGTCGAGTTCGATCTCAACGAACTGCATGTCATCACCGTGGATCTTGCAATCGATTTCGTGCATGGGATTCATCGCGGGAGAAATTGGACGCAGGCCAATTCAGTCAAACAGTTCTTGGTGGTTTGAGTTGAGGAGAAGTTAGTGCCGGCTCGGAGGTCAGGCGGCGAACGGCAGGGTGTATTTGCGGCGCTTGGATCGCGATACCCCGTGGGTTGAACTCAATTGCCAGCGTGAAAAACGGGCGGCGCTGGACAGGTAATCTCGCGACGCAATGAGCAGCAGCGAGGCGCTGATCGTCAGTCCAAAAAGCGGGAGCGCCTGAACGTCGAACGCGAGGCCCAGAAGGAAAGCCAGGCTGCTGGTGAGCGTGGCGTGCGAGAGGAAGGTGAGAAGTTTCATGTTTGAATCGTTTTTGGTTACGCACCCAATACACCGCACTTTTTGAAAAGTTACACAGCGCGCCCGACGCGATGAATTCGCACTCGTCCGCCTCTGACACTCGTCCCGGAAAAAAGAGGCGGACGGACTATCGCAGCGCGGCGCGCACGAGCCGGTCGTCGCCATCATTCGCCGCGGGTTTCAAGCCGAGCGCTGCGCAGAGCAGATTGTAGACGTGAATATTTTCGAACTCCGGCAATACGACGCCGCGTTTAAAACTTGGCCCCCAAGCCATGAAGACTCCCCGCATCGCCGCGACGGAGGGATCATAGCCATGATCACCGCGGAGGGGCAGGCCCGTCTTGCGGGGGCGCGCGGCGGCGGCCCGCGTTTCGGCCCGCCAGCCTTCGTCCATGACGACCCACACGGAAGGAATGAGCGGATGCGCGCGAAGATGAAAATCAGCTGGGAGGTTTTCCGCGCGGTAAACGCGCGCGTGAGGAATTCTCCGGAGCTTCGCCTCCAACCCCGCGACATCACCATCCGTGGGACGAGCCGAAATCGTCGAGCCGGCATCATCGATCTGCACTCGGTCGAGGTCCAGGTAGTCGTCCAAGATTAGCAGGCGCTCGGGCGACGTCGCCGTCATCCCGTGATCGGAAACGAGCACGTAATTCGCGGCGACCCCTTCGGCGGCAAGACGTGACTGCAGCTTCGCGACATGCTCGTCGATCGCTTTCAGCCCGTGCACCAGTTCCGGGGAATCAGGCCCGTAGTCGTGACCGATGGTATTGGCCTCCTCGATATAGTACGTGACGACGCTGGGACGTTCACGGTGGGGACGCTTGAACCAGGCGACGACGGTTCCGATCCGCTCGTCGGGGGTGCGCTCATAATAATCAAATGGCTTCCAGTAAGTCGGGCGCGTGCCCCCGATCTCGGCTTCGGAACCCGGCCAGTAAGAACACGCGCTAATCCGCCCCTGTTTGACGGCCGTGATCCAAATCGGCTCGCCGCCCCACCAGTGCGACTGACGCGCAGACTGCGGCGTGTTGTACACGAAAAATTCGCCGCTGCGCGGATCGAACATCCGATTGTTGATGATTCCGTGATGTGCCGGATAAAGGCCGGTGACGATCGAGTAGTGATTGGGGAAGGTATTACTCGGGAAAACGGGGATGAGCCCCCGCGCGGAAACCCCTGCGCTTCTCATCCGGCGAAGATGGGAGGTTTCCTCCGGGTGCAAATCGCAGTAGTCCCAGCGAAAACCGTCCATCGCGATCAGCACGAGCGGCGTCGGCGGGTTCGCTGCAGCGCGAACTCCCAGCGCGCCAAGCAGCAGGATTATTACATGACCGGCCAACCGCAGTTTCATGGTTTCAAAGTGACCAGCGTGGCGCCCCAGGATCCCGAGCGTTCATCTCCGAGCCGAAAGGTGTGAACCAGCGGGGATCGCTTCAGCAGCGCATGCACGGTGGTGCGCAACGTTCCGGTGCCTTTGCCGTGCACGATGCGGATTTCCCGAAGGCCTTGGGCGAAACACTCGGCAAGATAAGCCGGAATCAGTTCGCCGACGTCTTGGGGTCGAAACGTATGCAGATCCAGCTCACCGGAGATCGGAATCCGCACGATTTCCTCAGCGGACTCTTCCGAGAACATGAGAGAGCCAGCTCCTAAATCCCAAGATCGTCACCTTCACCCGGTAGCATTTTGGGCGGAGGAGGCGGCTTCAGCGACGGAGTCGTTGAATCTGATGGGCCCGCGATCGCGAGAGTTGGGGGCGGGGAGCTGATCGAGGGAGCCGGGTTTGGCGGGGGCTCGGCAAGGAACGCCTCGGCGGATCCGGGAGTAGGTTCAAGAGCGAGGGCGGGAAAGGGGTCTGCCGGAGCCAGTAGTGCGGGAGAAACCGATTCAGACACCGAGGGCATGTAAGGCGGAGAAACAGGTGCTGCGATGGATTTTTTCCGATCCTCCTCTTCGAGCGCGCGTTTGAATTCTTCCTCAACCCCGCTGCTCGCTTTCTTGAATTCGCGGATAAGTTTCCCCGCCCCACGCGCAAATTCCGGGAGTTTCTCCCCGCCGAAAAGCACGAGGACGACCACCATGACGAGGAAAACTTCCATGCCTCCCAAGCCCTCCATGAATCCCAGCGGTTGAACGTACATGCCCATGGCAGGAATCTGACGCAGGTTTGGGGAAAATGTAACCGGGAAATTGCGATTGGCCGCGGAGCCCGTGTTTGAGCCGCCTAGTTCACACTGACGCTCACACTGAACTTCTGCACGGCACCTGGAGCCACCAGATGCAAACCGACCTTATGCTCCACGGCGTTGGCTGGCCCCATCCACGGCTCTACGCAATAGAACGGTGAATCGTCATCGAGCGTCCACGTGACGAATGTCGCATCGGGGGGCGGCACCTTGTCGCCGCCGAGGCGAACACGGACATCGCCGCCGCTGCCCTTTTCGCCGAACAAGACCTCATTGCTGCGAAGGTTGGTATGGAAGGTGTCGATCAGGGCTTTGTTTGCCAGGTTCTCCTCCGGCTCGAGGTGCGGACCGGCCACGAGATTGCCCTTGGCGTCCTGCCGCAGACGCGTTCGCGCGGGAATCCGAATCAGGTAATCACTACGTTTGGTCCCCCCCGTCCACGGCAGCGTGAAATAAAAGTGATGCCCCGCGCTCCACGGCAAGGGCACGCGGCCGAGGTTCGTGAGGGAGTATTCGCACGAAAGCCCGAAGGGCTCGAACCGGTAAGTCACCGTAAACTCGTACTCAAACGGATAGCTCGCGCGGGCGTCTTCACTGGGCACGAATTGCGCCGCGAATCCGCGGACATCGAGTCGCGTGACTTTGAATTCGCCCTGGCGGGCGATCCCGTGGATCGGGATCGGCCGACGAACGCCATCGGCCGCCCGCCAGAAAAAAATCTCCCCTTGGTCAAAGCATCGCCCGTTAAACGGGAAAAGAATGGGATTTCCGCCGCGGACTTTCGCGATGTCAGCGAAGTTCGCGTCTTCGGGCCAATAGAGAACGTCGCGCACTGATCCGTCGCCCAGGGTCAGATTCCAATTCATGAGCCGTGCGCCTTTTTCGGGAAGCGCGAGAAAAGTCGAGTTGCCCACGCGCCAGCGCGTCAGCGTCTGGCCTTGAAAGGGGATCTTTTCCATCGCACGGAGACTTCTATGGGAGCCCGCCGCCGCCAAGCGTATTGTGGAAACGCGGACTTCGATTCGAGGAGTGCGACGCTTGCGCTGTTGAAATGGAATCGCTAACTAGCCGGCCTTGATGCGGAAGAAGTTTTTCCAAGCCCTCGGTTTTTGTCTCGTTTTCAGCGGGGTGAGCAGGGCTGCGGACATCGGGCGGGTTCTCCCCCCACCAGCGACCATCGCCAGCAGGGAGGTGCAGGTGGTCGCGATCAAGGTTCACGAGCAGATCGGCTCCGCGATTCTCTACATCGTCCGCCGCGGGGTGAAGGAGGCGATCGCTGCAAAAGCCGATGTCGTGGTCTTCGATATCAAGACACCCGGCGGCGCGCTCGATTCGACCTTTGAAATCATGGAGGCGATCGCACAGTTCCCCGGAACCACGATCGCGTTTGTGAACAACGAGGCGATGTCGGCGGGTGCCTTCATCTCGGCGGTTACCGGCGAGATTTGGTTTACCCCCGACGGTGTCATTGGTGCGGCCGCTCCCGTGGCATCGGGCGGGGCGGAGGTGGAAAAGACAATGAGGCTTAAGGTCGTCAGTTACTTGAAGGCGAGGATGCGCGCGACCTCGGAGGGCAGGGGTTATCGCGGGCAGGTGATTTCAGCGATGATCGATGAGGACTTGGAGTTGAAAATCGATGACCAGATTTTGAAGGGAAAGGGCGAGTTGCTCACCCTGACTGCCACTGAAGCGAGCAAGGTGTACGGGAGTCCGCCCCAGCCGCTGCTCGCCGCGGGGATCGCGAAGAATCTCGACGAACTGCTTACAAAAAAATTCGGAACCGGGGGCTATGCGGTGCTGCACTTGGAAACCACCTGGTCGGAGAACCTGGCGGTCCTGCTCAATCGCGTTTCGCCCGTGTTGCTGGGGCTCGGGATGCTGGCCCTGTTCATCGAGTTCAAGACACCGGGATTCGGAATTTTTGGCATCTCTGGCATCGTTTTGCTGGCAGTGGTTTTTCTGGGGAATTTCGTGGCCGGTCTTTCGGGGCATGAGCCGATGCTCGTCTTCGCGGCGGGGCTGCTGCTGATCGTGGCCGAGCTGTTCCTCTTCCCGGGGTCCTTCGTCCTGGCGTTGGCCGGGCTGGTGCTGATGTTGGGATCGCTCGTGTGGTCGATGGCCGACATCTGGCCGAACCAACCGGTCGTGCTGTCGGGGGATTTGCTCGCGGGGCCCTTTAAACAACTCCTGATCGCCCTGCTGATCGGAGGCGGCATGCTGGGACTTCTGTATCGGTTTCTTCCGCATGGTTGGATTTGGAATCGTCTGGCGGTCGGCGGCGCGGTTTTGGGCGCGGGCAGACCGGTCGAATCGCTGGCGGAAAAAGCTGCGTTGGTGGGCCGTGAGGGAATTGCGCTCACGAATTTGTTTCCCGGAGGCCAGGTGGAGATCGACGGGAAGCGTTATGAGGCGCGGCTCGAGGTGGGTTTCGCCGACCCGGGCACGCCCGTGCGGGTCCTGCGGCGCACCGATTTCGATCTCGTCGTGGAAATCAAAAAAGCATGACAGCGGTCCTCACTTTTTTTATCGCCGCTTTGCTGTTGATCGCGGCTGAGATCGTCGTGCCCGGCGGTGTGCTTGGCGTGATTGGAGGCCTTTGCCTGCTTGCGGGGGTGATCTCGGCTTATGGCGAATGGGGTGCAGCGGGTGGCTCCATCGCCACGGGGATTGCCCTGTTGATCGGCTGCGTGACGATTTACCTGGAGTTCGTTTGGTTGCCGAAGTCGCGCCTCGCGCGGAAGTTTTTCATGGCCGAAACCGTGGCGGGCCGCAGCCAGCCGGAAGTCGCGGAACGGACGGCGGTGTTAGGGCGCGAGGCCGTGGCGGTGACCACGCTTTCTCCGAGTGGTTACGTGGAATTGGATGGTCGTCGCTATGAAGCCTTCTCGCAGTCGGGCCACACCGTGGCCGGCGCCCGGGTGAAGGTGCAGGAAGTGGATAATTTTCGTCTGCTCGTAACCCAAATCAAAGAATCCTCATGAATCAGAATGTCTGGACTGTCATGCTGTCGGTGGCCGGCCTCGTCCTGTTGGTGATCGTCGCGGTCATCTTCAGTTTGGTGGGGGCATACGTGAAAGCCCTGTTTAACGGTGCTGCCGTACCCCTGTCGAAACTGGTCGCGTTGAAGCTCGCCAGCATCCCTTACAACCTGATCGTCGATGCGCGCATCACGGCCGTTCGAGCGGGGATCAATGTATCGGCGGACCAAATCGCGTCCCACTATCAAGCGGGCGGGAATGTGGTGCCGACGGTCCAGGCTTTGATCGCCGCCCAGAAAGCCGGCATCACCCTGCCATGGGATCGCGCCTGTGCGATCGATCTGGCGACGAAGGGATCGGGCAAATCCGTGGTCGAAGCCGTCCGCACCTCCGTCGACCCAAAGGTGATCGACTGCCCTAATCCGGAAAGCGGTCGCACGACCATCGACGGCGTCGCCAAGGACGGCATTCAAGTCAAAGTGAAGGCACGGGTAACGGTGCGCACCAATCTCGATCGCTTCGTGGGAGGAGCAAAAGAGGAGACGATCGTCGCCCGCGTGGGCGAAGGCATCGTCTCAACGATCGGTTCATCCGAAAGCTATAAAATCGTCCTCGAATCCCCTGACAGCATTTCGAAGACCGTGCTGGCCCGCGGACTCGATGTCGGCTCGGCCTTCGAGATTCTTTCCATCGACATTGCCGACGTGGATGTGGGCGAGAATGTCGGGGCGAAACTGCAGGAAGCGCAGGCGCAGGCGAACAAGAGCATTGCCCAGGCCCAGGCGGAAATTCGCCGGGCGGCCGCCGTCGCGCTGGAGCAGGAAATGAAGGCGCGCGTGCAGGAGATGCAGGCGAAGGTCGTCGAGGCCCAGGCACAGGTGCCGCTCGCGTTGGCCGAGGCGTTCCGCTCGGGACGGCTTGGTGTGATGGACTACTACAAGATGGAAAACGTGCAGGCTGACACGGCGATGCGTTCGAGCATCGCCCATCCGGAAGGAAAGACGGGCCCGGGCCAGGTATGAGATGGATCTTGGACAACGTCGGGCTGGTGATCTTTTTCGTCATCGGGTTTTCGATTTGGCGGAAGGCAAAAAAGTTTATGCGTCAGGTCACCGAAGAGGCTGAGCGGAAGGGCACGACCCGCCCGACGGGAGGCTACGATCCGGACGAATCCGAACGCGTTCGAAAGATCCAGGAGGAGATCAGACGGAAAATTGCGGAGCGCCGGGGCGGCGATCGGCGTGGTGCGAGTCCGTCGCCTCCGATGGCGGAACCACCGACGGTGTTTCGTCGGGACGAAATCCCTCCCGCGGATCCTTTCGCTGAACGCAGATCGCCCATCCCCCCGCCGGTTCTGCCTTATGAGCGAGGCCGATTCGACACGGCTCAATTGGAGAGGCAGGAGCACCTCGTGGAGCAGACGCGGATGCTTGAGGAGTCGCGCAAGCTCTCGTCCCGCCGCGCGACGCAGCTGGCCGCCTCGCTCAAAACGGAATCAGAGTCGGAGAGGGGAGCGCTGACGCTGTCACGAAAAAATCTCCTGCTCGAACTGCGTGATCCGCATTCTTTGCGGCGCGCGTTCGTGTTGCGGGAAGTGCTCAATGCACCCGTGGCTCTCAGGTGAAAATCCAGTGCGGGCGCTGACCAGGATTTTTCCACGCGTCGCGACTTGAGGCAGGGACGGATTTGCGCTCCGAGCCGATCACCTGAGCGATGAGGCTTGGGGTGATCAGGGGGGCGCAGGCAGGCGTTTGCGTTCCCGACCGGTTCCTCGCCCCATGCCAAAAACCTTCCCGTTGGATTCCATCGAAAGGTTTTCGCTCGGATCCGCGGTCACAAACAGATCCCCGGACCGCGGCACCGACCGCGTTTGGCTACGTGCGAGATTGCCCTCAAATAACACTTCGCCGTCGGTATCATCAGGGTTCGCTCGAACCACCTTCAAGTACAGGGCGTTGGTGGCAGTAAGCTTCAGCAACGGAGTGTTGGAGGCCGGTTGCATCGTCACCGGTCCGCCGTCTTTTTCCGTCGCTTTGCCGTTCGACCCGCGACCGAGAAACGATTTCGCGAGGAGCACGAGAAGCACAAGCACCACCACAGCGACCGCCCACTTCGTGTACTTGAAAATCAACGCCGGATCGGGTCCAGAGGGC
>JBDSSU010000506.1:0-3701 GCA_039928635.1 Opitutaceae bacterium
GCACGCCACCGGCGGGGTCAGGAGACCCCGCCCTACAGCCCTACAACACACGCCTCGCTTCGGCGGATTAAGTTCATGGCGTGTTCCACACTACTCGCGGAGCGGTTGGGCCTGTCTCAGAATGACAGGCCATTGGGGTTGGTTGGCTTGAAAACACTCCCTCTTTTTTTTCTCACCAGCACCTCACCTGCCTCCCGATGCGGGGGGAACGCACCCCCAAAGATTTAGCACCCAGGACAAACACGGTAATTGAAACCGATGCGCTCGCCCGCAGCTTCCCCTCATGCCCACGTCAGCCGTCACCCGAATGAAGCCAGCTCCACGCCGTGCCGCTCCGGTCGCGAAAAAGCCTCCGTCCCGCGCCAGAAAATCATTCAAGTTTGAACTCACCGAAGAAGACCTCGCTCTCGATAATGCGATCAGCGCCGCGGCCGCCCACCGGCTTGACTCGCCACCGCAGAAATTCAGGTTTTCCCGCGTGGCAACGCAGCAGGACAAGGCGGGTTACATGCGTCTGTTGCGAAGGAATCCGCAACAGTCCGCTCCTGCGCTGCCGACCACGGCACTCACTCTGGCGAAACTTCATCGCTACAAGGAACGCCTCCGCGCCTTCGATGCCGCCCGGCTCGAACTCAAGCTCGCATCGCCGGTGCAGATCCAACGCGAGAACTCCGCGGTGAAGACAGCCTTTCGGCCCCGCATCGTGCGGTTCAGTCAGCATGCCTGAATCGCAGGGACCGTCTGCGTTCAGCGAAATCCTAAATTCCCCCGAACGCCCGCTCGTCGTGGGTGGCCAGGCCGTCAACATTTGGGCGGAATATTTCGCCCCGAGAAACACGCGGATCGCCGCGCAACGCCCCTTCGTCAGCAAGGACGCCGATATTTTCGGCGACCGGGCCCTCGCCCAAAAACTCGCGGATGCGGCCGGCTGGGAAATAAAGTTCTTCCACGAACCGCGTACCATCGCCGTCGCCGTGCTGATCAAGCAAAGGGTCAACGCGGAAACCCTTACCGTCGAGGTTCTGCGCGAGGTCCGTGGCCTCACGCGAAAAGAGCTGGCGGATGCCGACGCGGTGGAGCTGCGCCCCGGCCAAATTTATCGGATTCCGTCTCCCATCCGGCTCCTGAAAGCCAAGCTCGCGAATCTGCGGGAAATCGTTCCGGTCCGGGCGCAGGATATTCACCACGCGCACCTGCTGGTCACGCTCGTGCCCGACTATCTGCAGGACCAGCACGCCGCGGTGATCACGAAACAGCTTCCGGAGCGCGCCTTCGTGAATGCTCTCCACGAATTGCGTACGCTCATCACCGCTCCCCGTGCGCGTACGGCAGCCTCCCGGCACGGCATCGCTCTGACATCCGCCCTGCCGGTAGATCTTTCGACAACCGGGCTCTCCAAGCTCGCGGCATTTTACCGGCATCACGGGACCAACACCGACTAGGTTGCTTCCCCTCATGCCTCTCAACTTGCCCCGTCCCCTCCTCCTTTATGGCCTGGCGCATCGATGAACACCTTGTCCGCGGAGAAATCGACAACCGCACCCGCGGCCGCGTGACCGGCCGCCTCTGGTTCGCCGGCCGCCCCGAACCCATCGTCCTCGATCTTACCGGCAACGCGTGGCGCGACCTTGCCGGCCGCCGCCTCGAATTCGTCAATCCCGAACCCCGCCCCGGCCTCGCGGAAAGTTTCGCAGGTCTACAACGCGGCACCACCGGCGACATCACCGCCTCGCGCAAAGTCAAAGTGCCCGAGATCCCCCTCGACCAAATCGGCGAATACTACGCCGCCAAAAAACCCTGGCCGTGGCACTGGGGCAACTCCCTCTATCTGGAATGGTACAGCACCACCAACGGTCGTGTCGTCATCGAGTCCGCCTCCTACCAGCTCACGGTTTCGCCCGACTCCACCTGGGATATGACGCCCGCCGGGGAGGAAGCGCAGCGCACGGAAAACGCAGCAGCCCTTGGCACATTCATGGAGCGCCTTGAGGACGCTCTCCCCTCTGCCAGCGCCGACGCCCCCGCTCGCCCGCAAACGGAGGCCGAGGCGGAAAAAATCCAAGCCCACTCGGATCGGCTCATCGACCGCGTCATGGCCCGGATGGAACGCGAGGGCGCCGCCGCCGACTACGGGAAAATTCTCTCCGAGGAAATCGAGCGCGCCCGCCGGGAACGCGGCGAGCCCGCCCTCTCCCCCGAGGAGGAAGCCGAACACGCCCGCTGGACCGAGGAAATGAACGCCTCCGCCACCGAAGCCCTGGAAGCCGCCAAAGCCGACTCGTGGAAACGCGACCCCGGCGCCGCCGGCGAAAAGTCCTTCGACCCGCTCAAGCGAAAGCACCCGCTCGCCGCGCGCTCGTACGAGCTCTCGCTCCGCGTCATGCGCGACACCGAGAAACGCGGCTGGCTCACCGACGGGACAAACCGCGAACATCCCGTCACCGTGCTCATCGCCGGCATCACGAGTGCCGGCGCCAAACTCGCCGGCGCACTCGGCGGCGACCGCTGGCCGCCACCGTTGGATTTCTGCGCCAGTGCGATCGTGCGCCTGAAAAAAGCCGCCGGTTATCTGGAGGACGCGACGCTCGCCGCCGACTCCTGCCGCGACGAGAAATTAACCGACGCCACCTGGCTGACCGAAATCGCGACCGAGATCGCCGCTCTGACCGCCGGCACCGAAGCCCTCATCGCCGAACTCCGCGCCCGTCTGGAAAACTAGAGCTGCGCCGCGTCCCACCGGCTCGCATTCGCGTCCGCAGAGGACTTTTGTTTACCCGCCAAAATGCCGCTGCAACGCCTCGATCAGCTTTGGCAAGTCGGCATCCGCCGTCTGCCAGACGAGTTCCAAATCCACCTCGCCGTAATCGTGAGCGATGACGTTTCTCATCCCGCGCATCCCGCGAAACGGGAGCTGCGGAAACTGCGCCTGGGTCTGTGGCCCCACCCGGCTCGCCGCTTCGCCGATAATCTCAAGCCGGCGCAACACCGCATCCTGTTTTTCGCGGTCGGCCAGAAATCCCTCGCGATCGACGCCCGCCAGATAGCTCCGAATCAGGAGCGCGGAATCGAGCATATCCCGCAACAAGCCGGACTGTTTTTCCGTCGCATCGAAGCCCGAGGCAGACGGATCATCGGGCATAAATCGTGGCAGGATTTGCCAGAATCGACCGGCGGCGATGGGCGTTGCGGCTCTTCTCCACCGACCGCCGGCTGAGCAGATCCACGCGACGACCGAGCGTTTGCTCCAAGTCCTCGTGCAACGCACCCATCTCGATCAGTCCCACCTTCGACTCCGGCAGAAACTCCACCAGCAAATCCACATCGCTGCCCGGGCGGGCTGTGCCGGCTGCGAGCGACCCGAAGACTTCCAGTCGCGCCACCGGATGGCTCGCGCACACCTCGCGCACCGCGGCCCGCAATCCACCGAGGGAAAGGGTCGTTGGCACTTCAGGCTTCATGCTCCCCTTTCAATCCAAACCATCCGCGTTGGCAAGGTGCCAGTTGTCCCAAAGCTCTGTCGGTTCAAGCCCCGATGTCACCGTCCACCTCGCCGCCAATTTCCTGCCGCGGCGAGAAATTAACCGACGCCTCCTGGCTGACCGAAATCGCGACCGAGATCGCCGCTCTGACCGCCGGCACCGAAGCCCTCATCGCCGAACTCCGCGCCCGTCTGGAAAACTAGAGCTGCGCCGCGTCCCACC
>JBDSSU010000507.1:0-3851 GCA_039928635.1 Opitutaceae bacterium
CCCGATAGAGGGTAGGTCGCCACTACACGCCCTTTGGCAAACTCCGATCACGTCAGAGCAAACACTTGCAACGCCCAACACCCCGAAAATACCCGAAAATCGCCTCCAGTTGCGGAAGTCGGGTTAAAGTAGCCAATGGGTGGGTTCCGGATGGGGTTGAGTTGATCGCTGCCTCTTCACAACGAATGGCGGACGCCGAAAAGGACGCGCCGTCGGGAAAGCGGTGCCCACGATCCATCGGCGCGGGCGCAATCGGGCGATGCCGCTGAAGAACTTCTCGCCGACTTCATCCTCCCCTCACCGAAGCCTGCACCCGGTCCGGGCGGGTCTCCGGCTGATTTAGTTAGCTATCCGGGGTGGTCGTCGCGTGGCTCGTCGCCGCGGCTTGTTTGCGCTGGAACGGGTGTTTGAATTGGGCCCAATAACCGCGCGGAACGGGATGGCCTTCGATGCCATAGCCGGATGGCCAGCGCTCCTTGGGCAGGTGATGCGTGCCGAAGACACGATCGATCAGAGGAAAGTGGATGGCGAAATTAACGTCGATCGCCTCCCGCTCAATCCCGTGGTGCCAATGATGAAACCGCGGCGTGGCGAGGACATGTTCAATCACGGGGAAGCGCCACCCGAGGTTCGCATGCACAAAGGTCGCGTAGAGATAGACGACAAAAATGTACGTGTTCATCGCACCGGCACTGAATCCCAGCACAAACATCGGCATCACGGTCAGACTGCGCAGCACCACTATTTCCAGGAAGTGCATCCGTGCTCCCGCCATCCAATCCATGTGCTGCGCCGACTGATGGACGGCGTGAAAATGCCACAGCCACGGCACGCGGTGAAACGCGCGGTGTACCCCATACTGCACCGCGTCCGTCAGAAACATGATGGCGATGAACTGCACGATAAATGGCAACGCCCCCACCCAGGCGCGCGTCGCGGTCAGGGGCGCGAAAGCCAGCACGGCGTTCGCCGGCGCGAACGTGAGATAAGTCAGGATCTGCACGAGCATGCTGCTAATCAGAAAATAAAACAGATCCTCCCGCCACTCGGTGCGAAAGACCGGCTGTTCCGCGCGACGCGCAAAAATCCGCTCAATCGGAATGAAGAGGAAACCCGTGAACAGCATGCGCAGGACAAAAAAATCCAGGCCGAAGAACAACGGGGTCGGATCCCCCGTGAATGGCTGGACTCTCGAGCCGCCCATCAAAACCGCGATCAGCGTGACGGAGACGCCACTGAGGCCAAGAATCCGTTCGCGGCGCAGCGCCAGGCTCAACCCCGACAGCACGAAAGCGGCAATCAGCAAGGCATGCACAATCACCCGATACCAAGGGCCATTGCGCAGCGCCGTGAATTCCGGAATCGAAAACGTCCCGGGAGCCAGCAGTGACAGCACCAGTGAAAGGCCCGCGAGCCCGAGCAGGAGACCGAGCGTTCCACTCAACCACCCACTTCCGAAGCGGCGCAGCGCTTCAGGCGCCTCAAGCTCAGCGCGAACTTTTTGACGGAGACTCATGCGATCGTCGGAGATGGGCGTTTCAATCCGAACCCGCACGGCTCGTCCACCCTGAATACCTCAGCCGCCATTGTAACGACCTTCGGGGCAAGCCCCCGAAGCGTTCCAGAAACTTGAGCTTCCTATTGGTGCGGGGAGCGCGCGCGTGCCGGTTCGGGCGTCTCGCCCGAGCCATCCGAACCGCTCTCTAGGCGGGACGCCGAGAGCGGCACGCGGGCGGTCTCCACTCACCCCTCACCAGTCGCCTCGAAAGACTGTCCTACGTGCCACAGAACGTTCGGTAAGCGGTGACGCTTTCCGGCCCCGGCTGGCGATAATCGCCGGAGGTTCGCGCGTGATCGTAAGGTGCCGCGAGAGCGTCGAGTAAACGATGCGTCACTCCGAGGTCTCCTTGCCCTGCGGTGGCCAAGGCCGCTTCGACGAGATGATTACGGGGGATAACCGCCGGATTGTGCGCGCGTCGAAGTTCGTCCGACTCTGCCGGTGATTGTCGCTGACGCGCGAGCCGCGCCTCCCACCGCGCATGCCACGACCCAAATTCTCCGTCCGCCCGAAATGGGTCGTCGGGCGCAGGGACAAACGAAAGCTCCGCGAACGTGTTGGTGAAGTCCGACTTGGTTTTCTGCATCCATGCGAGCAGCGATTCGATCAGCGCCTGATCCTCGGGCTCCTCCGCAAACAAACCCAATTTCCGCCGCATCCCGGCGAGCCAGTGATGTCGGTATCGGTCGGAAAACCGTTCGAGCGCCTCCGTCGCCAGCGCGATGGCGCGCTCCTCTTCAGGGTGCAAAAACGGAATCAACGTCTCGGCAAAGCGGGCGAGGTTCCACTGCGCGATCCCCGGCTGATTTCCATAGGCATAGCGGCCGCGGGCATCGATCGAACTGAAGACCGTCGCAGGATCATACGCATCCATGAAGGCGCAGGGCCCGTAATCGATCGTCTCACCGGAAATCGCCATGTTGTCGGTGTTCATCACCCCATGGACGAAGCCCACGAGCATCCATTGCGCGATCAATTGCGCCTGGCGTTCGATCACGGCGGCGAGGAATGCCTCAGCGCGATTTTCGTTTTCCAAAATTTCCGGGTAGTGACGGCGAACCGCATAATCGACGAGCGTGCGTACCGCGGTGGGATCGCCGCCTGCCGCCGCCCATTGAAACGTCCCGACTCGAAGATGGCTGGCGGCAACCCGGGTCAACACGGCGCCGGGCAGCGGCGTCTCGCGCCAGACCTGCTCCCCAGTCGTGGCGACCGCGAGGCTGCGGGTCGTCGGAATGCGCAAGGCGTGCATCGCTTCGCTGATGATATATTCGCGCAACATCGGCCCCAGCGCCGCGCGACCATCGCCCCGTCGGGAAAAAGGTGTTGGGCCCGACCCTTTGAGCTGGATGTCAAATCGCCCTCCGCGCGGCGTGACTTGTTCGCCCAACAAAATCGCGCGGCCATCGCCGAGCGTCGTGAAACCGCCGAACTGATGTCCCGCGTAGGCTTGTGCGAGCGGCGCCGCGCCCGGCGGCAGCCGATTGCCGGTGAAAAGGGCCGCCGCCTCCGGACCGCCCAAGTCCCCGGCGTCGAGCCCCAGCTCAACGGCGAGTGGACGATTCAGAATCACCAGTCGCGGCGCTGAAACGGGCGTGGGGGCCACTGACGCATGAAACACCGCGGGCAATTGCGCGTAGGAATGCTCCAAGCGCCAGCCACCCGCGAACGGCGGCGATGACAGCGAAGACGAAGGGATCGCGGCTTGAGACATCGGACACAGATTTCCCCAAAACGCGCGGTCGTCGAGATCGACCCACGGATTTCTTTCCGTCCAGCCTCGGGTTGAATCTGACTGCGGCCCGCGAACTGCGGCCCGCGTCCGTGAGGATGGGGAGGCCCTTTGCGCCGGCGGTTAACCCTGGGGATCTTTCCTCCGCGCCCGCCGTTTTTATCGCCATCGCACTTGGTTTCAGAAACATCGCGGGCACCTGCATGAACGCGTTCGCGGAAAGTTTCGCCGGCGAGACTGACGAAACAAACCGCGTATTTTCAAAACCGATGCACTTCAGAATTTTGCCTGGTCCGGGGAACGCACGCGTCCCTCTCGCGTGCCGGTTCGGGCGTCTCGCCCAAGTCCTCCGAACCGCTCCCGGCGAGACGCCGAGAGCAGCATGCGGGACAAGTGCGCCCCCCCCCCGACCAGCTCGTCGCCACCAAACCTCCCTACGACCAAGCCGAAGCAGCGTCGGGGTATCCGACCCATCGCGAATGAACATCCCCGGAGCAAGCTCAGTGGCATTCGCAGAAACTGATGCACCTTGACGTTCACAGTGGTCCGGGGAGCGCGCGC
>JBDSSU010000508.1:0-5772 GCA_039928635.1 Opitutaceae bacterium
TTCGAATTTCAGCCCCGGACAGCCGCGGGGGGTGACGACGTAATAGGTGCCGCTGATGAACGACAACGGATGGAGGTGCAGGGAATGAGCGGCCGTCTCGGGCATGATGTTCACCCAGCAATCCGTCATGCGAATGGTGCGGCCGCGGAGATCCATTTCGAGGAGGGCGGCAAAAGCCCGCACATGGCGGGTGAGTTTTTTCTCGAGCCCGGCAAACGTGCTGGAGAAACGTTGGAGCTCGTTCATCGAGGCATAGCTCGTGTAGCCGCCCGGATAGTTTTTCGCCGACCACTTCCGGCCGGCGTCGTCGAAATCCCGCAGCCGGCGGCACTCCTCCGCGAGTCCGGCGTTCAGCCGTGGCAATCCTGTGGGCTGGAGCGGCTCAACGTAAATGTGCGTGGGAAACCAAGGGCGCGCGGGCATGAGCCAAGCAGGCGCAGCCGGAAAAATTTGTCACGTCTTACATCAGCCAAGTTCGCGGCTTCGATCGGCAAGCGGAAGTCGGCGCGGCGACCGACGCCCCCGGTGGCTTGCTAGGCGGCGGCCGGGGCAACGGTGGGAAGCTCCGGCTTCGAGCGTTCGACCTCGGGGGTGTAAGTGCCGAGTCGAGCGGCGGAGTTGCACGCGGCGCGGTGATGGAGTGCCTCCTGCGCCGCCCGCACATTGGCGGGATTCCCGGCCCACATTTTCAGCGCGGGCGCCTGCAATGCGCGGCCAAAGGAGAAGCTCAATTCCCAGGGCGCCCGATCGAGTCGGTTCATGGCGTCGAGATGCTCGGTGGCCCGAATTTCCGATTGTCCGCCGGACAGAAAAACCAGGCCCGGCACCGCAGCGGGCACATGACGTCGCATGCAGCGCAAGGTCGCTTCCGCCGCCGTGAGAACACTGGGTTCATCGGGGTAGCGGTCGCCGGCCACGACCATGTTCGGCTTAAGCAACATGGCCTCCAACCGCACGTGCTGGGCGAGCAGCTCGGGGAATAACCAGCGGAGAGCCCCCGCGGTGGCTTCCTCGTGTCGCTCGATGCTGTGATCCCCATCCATCAAAACTTCGGGTTCAACAATCGGGACGAGTCCTGCCTCCTGGCTCAGCGCCGCGAAACGGGCGAGCGCGTGCGCGTTGGCGTGCAAGGCGGCAAGACTTGGCAAATGCGGGCCGACGGAGAGGACGGCGCGCCATTTCGTGAAACGGGCGCCGAGCTGCGCATATTCGGCGAGACGCTCACGCAGCCCGTCCAGGCCCTCGGTAATTTTTTCGCCGGGAAATCCGGCGAGGGCTTTCGCACCCAGATCCACCTTGATGCCGGGGATGATTTTGTGGGCATGCAGCACTTCCACCAGCGAGGTGCCGTCAGCCGCTTTTTGCCGGATTGTCTCATCAAACAATATCACCCCGCTGACAAACGCGCCCAGCCCAGGAGTCGTGAACAGGAGCTCGCGATAGGCGCGCCGGTTTTCCTCGCTGGGCTCGATTCCAGTGGCGTGAAAACGTTTCCCGATCGTCGAGGTGCTCTCGTCGGCGGCGAGGATTCCCTTGCCCCGCGCGACGAGGGCGAGCGCGGTGCCTTCCATTTCATGGATCAAGTTCATGGGGAGATAGGCGGAATGCAGCTGGGAGAAGCGCAGGCATAGACCGCGAATCGCCCCTGACGTTTCCGATCTCGCCGAAACTCTCAAAACAGGAAGTCTTTTTCGTTCCTCGGCTTGCAGACTCGCGGCACCGGATGCGGTCCCGTTCTGCGAAACGGTGGCCTGATCGGAGCAATCTTCCCCTTGAGTTCAGGGGGACATGCCCGTTTAGAGGGAGCGCGCTTTCGCGAAGCCCCTTCGGGCGGACGCGACGAGGGCGCCCACGCTCTTTATGTCCCTGTTTCATTTGGTTTACGCGAGTTCGGCGACGGTCCCGTTTCCCGAGGCTGATTTGCGCGCTCTCCTGGAGGTGAGCCGCCGAAAGAACAGTTTGGTCGGCGTCAGCGGCATGCTGCTCTACCGCGACGGCAATTTCATGCAAGTGCTCGAAGGCGAGGAACCCGTGGTGCGGGGCGTGCACCTGCGGATCGCACGGGACCCGCGGCATTCGGGTCTGCTGACGCTGCTCCAGGGTGCGGTCGCAGAGCGCTCCTTTCCCAACTGGACCATGGGCTTTCGAAACCTGGAATCGGCCGAACTGAAGAACACTCCAGGGTACGACGAATTTCTCAACGACGACTGGCTCGGCGCAAAAATGGTCGCGAATCCGAGCCGTGCGATGCAGCTGCTGGAAATTTTCCGTCAGAACATGCGTTGAACAACGGCTCCAGCCATCGTTCATTCGCGTCCATTGGTCTCGATTCGCGGTTGAATTAAATCATTCCGGCTAAGCTAAGATGAAGACTTCAGCCGCACTCCGCATCCGGCATCTTGAGCAGATGGGACCCCGGGAGCTTCAGGAGTTGAGCGATGTCCTGATTGACTGCGTCGACGGCGGAGCATCGGTCAGCTTTATGGCGCCCATGACCCGCGCCAAAGCAGAGGGCTTTTGGCAGGGCGTCGCCACGAGTGCGAGCCGCGGGGAGAGAGTGGTGCTGGTGGCCGAAGAACCAGCCGGACGGATCATTGGCACCGTCCAAATCATTCTGAACGCGCCGGAGAACCAGCCGCATCGCGGGGAAATCGCCAAGATGCTGGTCCACCGGCAAGCGCGCCGCCGAGGGGTCGGCGCGGCTTTGCTTGCCGCCGCAGAGCGGAGCGCGGTCGCCGCGGGCAAGACTCTGCTGGTGCTCGACACCGTGACTGGAGCCGACGGGGAACGCCTGTATGCGACGCACGGCTGGCAACGTTGCGGAGTGATTCCCAGTTTCGCGTTGTGGCCTGATGGCCGGCCCTGTGCGACGACCGTTTTCTTCAAAGCCCTCCAGCAATAGACTGCGGTCGCCTCGCCTCGCGGCCGGGCTTACGTGGCGGCGCGAAAAGGCGAAGTCACTTCATTCGCATTGGGAGCGATACCCCGAAGCTTGCTTCGGCTTGGTTGCAAAAGGGTCCGGGGAGCGCGCGCGCTCCCCGGACCACTGTGAGCGTCAAGGTGGATCAGTTTCTGCGAATGCCCCGGAGCTTGCTCCGGGGATGTTTACTTGTAGCGGAGCCACACGACGTCGCCGGGACGGGGCTTGGCGGAGATCAAGCGCAGCGCGGCGCGGGCTTTTCGGGCCTCGATTTCGACGAGCACCGGCGCTGCGGCCCGCGCCAAATTCGAGGGCTCAACCGGCCGGCGCACCGCTGTCTCACGACGGAGGAGCCGTGAGCGCCTTGGCCGGAGGCTGCGGGTCGAACGCGGATTTCCCGAAAAAAAACCTCGGCACGGGTCCGCTTTAAAGTGAAAGCTCTTGCTCCCTCCGAAACGTCTTCAGCGTTTCAATCGATGCCCCCGGAAACTTTTTCAGACCAGACGGCGATCATCACCGGCGGCGCGTCCGGGATCGGTTTGGCGATTGCGCGGCGGTTGCAGGCGAGCGGAGTGTTCGTCGTCGCGTTCGATCGGGATGAGGCCCGTTTTGCGGCATTGGCTGCGGAATTTGGTACGCGCGGCATCTGCCGGTCGGTGGATGTGACCGACGAGGCGGCGGTGCGGGCGGCGGTGGATGCGATCGCGGCTGCCCGCGGCAGAATCGACATCCTGATCAACAGTGCCGGCATCACAGGGCGGACGAATTTAAAATCGCACGAAGTGGATCTCGCCGACTTTGAAACGGTGATGCGGATCAATGTGCGCGGACCGTTTCTCACCTCGAAAGCCGTGTTGCCCGTGATGCTGCAACGCGGTTACGGGCGGGTGTTGCACATCGCATCGATCGCCGGGAAGGAGGGAAACGCGGGCATGCTGGCGTATTCCACCTCGAAGGCGGCGGTGATTGGGCTGACGAAAGTGCAGGGCAAGGAATATGCCGAGACGGGGATCACGGTGAATGCGCTGGCGCCGGCGGTCGTGCGGACAGCCTTGGTGGAAGCCATGCCCGACGCGCAGGTGAAATATATGACGGACAAGATTCCGATGAAGCGCTGCGGGTCGCTCGAGGAAGTGGCCGCGATGGCGGCATTCATCGTCTCGCCAGAAAACAGTTTTACGACCGGCTTTACCTTTGACCTCACGGGTGGCCGCGCGGTCTATTGAAATTCCCCCCCAACATGACCCCAACCACAGCGAACCACCCCACCACCGTTCCGGACCCTGGCTTGCGTCCCACTCGAACCCGCTACTGGGTGGTCGTCTTTGCGATCGTGCTCGCGGTGGTCCAGTACATCGACCGTGTCGCCATTTCGCAGGCGAAGGACGGTATTGCGCGAGACCTGACGTTCAGTGACTCCCAGATGGGCGCGATTTTCGCCGCTTTCGGTTTGTCCTACGCGCTGTTCGAAATCCCGACGGGCTGGCTGGGCGATAAGATCGGCGCCCGTAAAGTGCTCGTCCGGGTGGTGCTCTGGTGGTCGTTTTTCACCGCAGCGACCGGTTGGGCTTGGAGCTATGCTTCGATGTGGACGACGCGGTTTCTCTTTGGTGCGGGCGAAGCAGGATGTTTTCCCAATCTCACCAAGGCGTTCAGCACCTGGCTTCCAAAGGACGAGCGGACCCGCGCCCAATCGCTCATGTGGATGGGTGCCCGTTGGGGCGGGGCATTCACGCCGCTGCTCGTGGTGCTGGTCATGTCGGTAGTTACCTGGCGGACTGCCTTTCAGATTTTTGCTTCTTTAGGCGTGATTTGGGCGGTGGTTTTTTGGCGCTGGTTCAAGGACAACCCGCGTGATCACAAGGGCGTCAATGCGGCCGAACTCGAACTGCTGAAGGAAAACGAGCAGAACGCCACCGGTCACGGAAGTATGCCTTGGTCCAAGCTCATCACCCGCCCAAGCATTTGGCTGCTGTGGGGACAGTATTTCTGCCTGAGCTATGGCTGGTATTTCTTTGTCACTTGGTTGCCGGACTATCTGAACACCAGCGGCCGGCCGATCCTTTCGAACGACTTCCTCCGCTGGCTCGCCGGCCAGATGGAAGGCTCCGTCCGTCCTGATCTGATTCAACCGATTCTCAAAGCTGTCCTGGCGGGCGTGCCGCTCTTCTTCGGCGGATTCGGCTCTCTCTTCGCCGGCATGATCTCCACCAAGTTGATCAAGCGCGGGTCTAATGTGGTGACCGTTCGACGCACCTTTGGTTTTCTCGGCTTTGCGGGAGCGGCCGGTCTTTTGATGACGTCCTTCTACCTGAAGGATCCTTTGATGGCGATGTTGGCCATGGGCATGGCGAGCTTCTGCAACGACATGACGATGCCCGGCAGCTGGGCGACGTGTATGGACGTCGGTGGGAAATTCGCCGGCACCGTTTCCGGCAGTATGAACATGATGGGAAATTTCGGGGGAATGGCCGGACCGTTGGCCACGGGCTACATTCTGGCGGCCACAACGGTCACCTCGGCCAGCGGCGCCACGAAGAACTGGGAACTGGTTTTCGCCATCTCCTCGGTCATCTATTTCCTGGGCGCCTTCTTCTGGCTGTTCATCGATCCCATCACGCCTCTCGAGGATAAGCGTTCGGACCGCGAACTCGCTGCGACCTGATCAAGCCGCGGGCTGAACGCCTGCTGGTGCCGAAGCGGTGGGATAAAAATCCCGCCGCTCCATGGCGGGCACCAGCCAAGGCTTTTAAAGGGTGCCGGACATATTACTGCCTCGCTGCGGGGATTGGTGGCTTCCGACCGTCTGAGTTTGAAGCCTGTCGAATCCCACGGCCGCGCGAGCCGTCGTA
>JBDSSU010000509.1:0-12308 GCA_039928635.1 Opitutaceae bacterium
CGCGTGTTGCACCGAAACCCCCGAGAGGCCCTCCAGCCGCTTGTCATCAATGTGAAACGTGAACAGCGACGGCACCGGCGGCTCGATCTGATGACCCAGCGACTCCGCGATGGTCAGCCCCGCGGACGAGCGGTTTCCCCCGGTCGCAAGCAACAGCCGTTCGCAGCGCACATTCGAACTATCGGTCAGCGTCAGCCAAAATCCCGGAGACGCGTCGCCGCTGGTTTCACGGCGACCGACCGCTTCCGCTTTTCGGACGCCCAGGCTGGTCACGACTTTGACTCCGGCGTTTTCCGCCGCACGCGTAAGGCAGCCGACGATGGTCGCGGAGTCATCGCTAACCGGAAACATCCGCCCGTCTTCCTCGGTTTTGGTTTCCACTCCGCGCGCGGCCAGCCACTCCACCATGTCACGCGGCTGAAAGCGGTGAAACGCACCCAGCAACTCGCGTCCGCCCCGCGGGTAATTTTTCACCAGCTCACGCGGATCGAAGCATGCGTGAGTGACGTTGCAACGCCCTCCGCCCGAAACGCGGACCTTCGCGAGCGGATGCGCCGTGGCTTCGTACAGTAAAACGCTGCCGGCCGAAGCGAGTTTTTCCGCGCAGGAGATGGCCGCGAAAAATCCCGCCGCACCACCGCCAACCACGACCACGCGTTTTAACTCAGCCATAAGCGCACGCTGGAAAGCCTGGAGCTCCTAGTCGAAACGAAAGGAATGACTGGCCGCGTCCGGTCGCACGAAAACTTTGTGTGGGACACGAAGGCTCAGACTGAAGCCACATCTCTCGGCTACAAATCGAGCCTCCAGGATCGAACGCCCCAGCGATCCGCATCCGTTTTCGTTTCCGAACGGGGCAAGAGTGCGCCGAGAGCAACCCGCGAGACGCGCGCTCCCCAGAACTTTTGTCAGCAAGCCGAAGCGAATTTCAGGGTATCAGACCCGACAGGAAGTGATAAACGGACGGGCGCGGGTGACAGGCCGGACGCGGTAGTGCCTTCTGCCACGGCGCAAAAAAAGCCGCCGGCACAAGGCCGGCGGCGTGAAGTAAAAGTTCGGGCGAACTCAGTTATTCTTTTTTGGGGGCGCCACCTTGACCGCCTTGACCGCCACGACCACCACGGCCTGGAGGGGGCATCGCATCGAACTTCGTCGCCTGTTCAGGCGTGAGCAGCGCGCGAATTTCTTTCTGGGTCGCCATGCGCATTTCCTGCGCCTTCGGACCGCGGCGATCTTCCTGCGCCATGGCCTGCATATCAGCAGCGGACTTCGTGTAGATGGCCATGATCTTGGTCTTCTGGTCAGCAGAGAGCTTGCCGACCGCTTCCTCGAGGGCAGTCATCTGCACCTCAGGGGTTTGACCACGACGACCGCCACCTTGTCCGCCACCCGCTGGGGGCTGGGCGAAGCTGATAGCCGGTAAAATGGCGAGGCCGAGAACGGCTGCCGCGATGAGGGTTTTGAACGATTTCATATTGGGTACTTCAACTGACTGGGAGTAATTCGGCAGAAAGCCGGACCGTGCTGAGACGCCGGCAGCCGAGGTTGGTTTCCTATTTTCTGCAATTTTTAACGAGCGCTGACAAAAATGTGCGTTGCTCGGTGACCCAAAAGGAGGTCGCCCGCTCGCCGTACGAATCGGCCTTCAATTATTTAGCCTTCTTTTTGGCTCCTGCTTTTCCGCCGGCTCTTTCGGCCGGCATCCCATCAAACTTGGCTTTTTGATCAGTGGTCAGAATCGCCCGGATTTCGTCGCGGCCCTTCATCAGCGCGGCGCGGCGATCTTTGGGTTCTGCGCCTTTCGCGCCCTTGGCCGCGGTCAGCTCCTTCGTCCAGATCTCTTTGATCTGCTCCTTTTGCGCCGCCGTGAGCTGGAGTTTCTGATCGAGCTGCTCGAGCCTCTGATCAAGCGCGGCTTCGATTCGTTTTCCATCACCCTTCTTCATCGCAGGTCGGGCTGTTTCGGCGGATGGCAACGGAGGGGCCACCGCGATGGTCTCATCTTCCGCCGCAGCCGCAGCCGTTGGGAATACACCGGCGAGCAAAAGAAGGGGAATGACGAGGATTCTGAGATTGGAGTTCATGGTTTTTATTTTTCGTTTTGATGTGAGGCGAGTTCTCTCGCTGATCTGTTCGAAGACGACGCCATGGAGTCACGGTTACGCTCCTCCCGTCCAAAGCTTGCCGGCCCACCACGGCCCCACCAGCCTGCGCGCCCATGATCGAGGTCAAAGCTCTCTCGAAGCGATACGGCACGTTTGTGGCCGTGCGCGATTTGTCCTTCATCGTCCAGCCCGGCGAGGTGCTGGGTCTCGTCGGTCCCAACGGCGCCGGCAAAACCACCACGCTGCGTTGCATCGCCGGGATCATTCCCAGCAGCAGTGGCGCCGCCCGGATTGCGGGCCACGATATCGCCACCGACCCGATCGCCGCCAAACGCGCCCTTGCCTTCTTTCCCGACGAACCGCGCCTCTTCGATTATCTCACCGTGCGGCAACACCTGAAGTTTGTCTCGCGAATCTACGGGGTGGCCAACCACGAGGCGCTGGCGGAGCCCTTGCTCGATGAGCTGGAACTCCTCGACAAGGCTGACCAGCTGCCCGGTGAACTCTCGCGCGGAATGAAACAGAAACTCGCGATCGCGTGTGGTCTCTTGCACCGCCCAAGCGTGATGTTCTTTGACGAGCCCCTCACCGGCCTCGATCCCCTCGGGATCCGCCGGATGAAGGATTCGATTCTGAAACGCGCCCGTGACGGGGCCGCCATCGTGCTGAGCTCGCACCTCCTGAGTCTCCTCCAAGAAGTTTGTTCGCACGTGCTGATCCTAAAACGAGGCGAAAAAATCGCCGACGGCACGCTGGCTGACGTCGCGGCGCGCTTCAGCAACGGCGAGACGAACGTGAGTCTCGAAGAAGTGTTCATCCGTGCCACGGGCGGTTCGGAGAAGTAGCACGCCTTTCCATGGTCCGTGCGCTTCTGTATCTGCGGCTGACGTCGCTCAAAAATTCGCTGCTGTCGCGAATCAGGCGGCTCCGCCAACCGAAATATCTTTTCGGCGCCATCGCGGGGGCGGCTTACGTCTGGTTTTTCTTTTTGCGGCACCTCGGCGGACCGGGCAGCCGCTCGGGCACCCGCGCGATCATGCCGGAGATGCCACCGGGTTTCACCGACTCCCTCAGCGACACGTCGCCTCTTGTCATCGCGTTTGGATCGCTGGCCCTGTTTGTGATCGTGGCGATCACTTGGCTGCTCCCGAGTCAAAAGCCCGGGCTGGGGTTCACGGAGGCGGAGACCGCTTTTTTGTTTCCGGCGCCCGTGAGCCGGCGGATGTTGATCAACTTCAAGCTGCTGAACTCCCAGTTCACGATTCTGTTCACCTCGTTTTTTTTCACCCTGGTTTCGAACCGCTGGAGTTTCATGGGCGGCAACGGGCTTTCCCACGCCATCGGTTGGTGGGTCATCCTCTCCACCCTGAATCTGCATTTCACGGGCGCGGCGCTGACGTTGACGCGCTTGATCGAACGCGGCGGGAGCACGGCACGACGAAGAACAGTGATCACGGGCGTGATCGCTCTCGCGGTTATCGGCACGCTCGGGTGGATGTGGCGCAGCCTCCCAGCTCCCTCCCCGGAACAGGCCGCGGAAGTAACCGCCTTGACGCACTACCTGCTGGCGATGCTGAACACCGGCGCGGTGGGATGGTTGCTGTGGCCCTTTCGAATCGTGCTGGGGCCCTTTGCTGCGGCCGACTCGACCGCTTTCTTTTTCGCGCTCGGGCCGGCGTTGCTGCTGATGGGCGCGCATTATTTCTGGGTCATGCGCCTGCAGGAAGTTTCGTTCGAAGAGGCGTCGCTGACGGCCGCGGAGAAACGGACGGCGGTGCTCGCCCAAGCGCGCGCAGGCCAGTATCGCTTCGGCGTCGAAAAACCGAAGGCGCGCCGGAGTCCGTTTTATCTGCGCGACACGGGACGCCCGGAATTCGCCTTTCTCTGGAAGAACCTCCTGTCGACGCGTTCCTATTTCAACGGGCGCACGTTTGCGGTGATCGCGGCAATCATTGTGGTGGGCAGCCGTTGGTTACCGCACAGCGCTCGAGTCGAGATGGTGACGGCCGGCGTGTGCGTGTTCGTGGCGGTCTGCGTGATGCTTTATGGGCCCTTCATGGCGAGACAGGATATCCGCAGCGATCTGAACCATGCCGATATCCTGAAGACCTACCCCATCGCGGGATCGCGCCTACTCCTCGGTGAACTCCTCACTCCGGTCGCCATTCTCACCGCCGTACTGTGGCTGGCGATCCTCGCTTGGACCCTCGTCCTCGTTCCCACGCGAAACGTCGCCACCTGGTACACTCCGACCATGCATTTCGTGTGTGCCCTATGTGCGGCCGCGACCGCCGTTCCCCTCATCGGTCTCCAGCTTTTGGTGCTGAACGGGGCTACGCTGCTCTTTCCCGGGTGGTTCCAATCAGGGCGCAGTCCCGGGGGCATCGAAATGATGGGACAAAGGCTGATCTTTTTCTTCGGCAGCATCGTGGTGATTTTCGCGGCGCTGATCCCGAGTGTCATGGCGGGAGCATCGGTGCTCCTCGCCTCCTACGGTTTCTCCACGATTGTTCACTACTTCAGGGAGGCTGACGCGCAGGCGTTAAGTCCCTGGGCCCTGCTGGCCGCGGGACTGTCCGCCCTGGCCATTCTCACGATGGAAGTTTGGTGCGGCATCTGGTGGCTCGGACGGCGTTTCGAGAATTTCGATTTGTCCGCAGAACTGCGCCCATGAAATTTGAAGCGCTCGTCGAAAACGCCGCGCGCGTCGTCACCGCCACCCAGCGCCGGCTCCCGCCCGAAATTCGTCCGCTCGCCCGCGACATCCCCGTGCACTACGAAAAGCTCCCGGCGGCCGACCTGCTCTCCGAGGGCTTCGAGTCGGATATCCTGGGACTCTTCACCGGCGCTGCCCATGGAGAAGAGCTGACCCATGACAATCCCACCCCACCCCAGATTCTCCTCTACCTGGAAAACCTGTGGGACTTCGCCGAGGAGGATCCCGAGATTTTTCGCGAGGAAGTGCGCCTCACTTATCTCCACGAACTTGGCCATTACCTGGGCTGGGACGAAGATGAAGTCGCCGCGCGCGGCCTGGACTAGCGATCCGGCCTGTCGTTTCTATTCTTCCGATTCACGCGTGCATCGGAACTTTGGAGTTCGCGTTCTGTCCGGTTTGTCCGGGACGCACTCCGCGCTTTCCAAGCTCAACCTCCCGTGCATAGTCGCGGTCACTTTACTGTTTCGCATCGCCCATGAAAAAACTCCTGTTGCTGTCCCTCGTTTTGCTGAGTGCCGTTTCCCTCCGCGCCGCCGGTAAATCCGCCCGGCAGGTGCTGGTTGAGCAGGTGGAAACTTGCGAGGCGATCCTTCAGGAGTTTCAGAATCGCCCGGAGCACGCGATTCCGAGTGCCGTGCTGCAGAAAGCGCGCGGCCTCATTATCGTTAATCAATTCAAGGCGGGTTTCATTCTGGGAATGAAGGGCGGCTACGGCGTTGTCATGGTCAAGAAAGCGGACAACCGCTGGAGTCTTCCCGTGCTGATCAACGCCGGGGAAGCCAGCCTCGGCCTCCAAATTGGAGCGAGTGCCACGGAGACAATTTTTGTTTTGATGGACGACGCCACCCCACGTCTGCTCTTCAAGGATCGCTTCAACATCGGGGTGGACGCCAAAGCCGTCGCCGGTCCGAAATCCGCTGAAGCGGTCGCGAACAACCGCGAAATCCTCACGACTCCCGTGTTGGTTTATTCCAAAGCGCGCGGCCTCTACGCGGGTGCGACGGTGAAAGCCGGTTACGCCGCCCGGAACGATCCCGCGAACTTCACCCTCTACGGCACAAAGTACGCCCTCCCGGAACTGCTCTACAGCGACTGGGTGCAGCCGATTCCCGAGGTGAAACCGCTGATGGATTTTGTGAAACGGATCGCCCCGTAGGTTCGAGCGACGGTTCCGGTCGCATTAGTCGCATCGTCCGTCGCCTGTCATTCTGAGACGCAAACAAACAACCCCTGTTTGGTGGACAGGCGATGAACCTGCCTAGAACGCTCGGCCGTTTGAGTGGCACGGGCATCTTGCCCGTGTTCCGAACCCACGGGCAAGATGCCCGTGCCACCCAATCGCATCCATGAGTTTATTTCAGCCCAACACGATTCTCGGCGGAGGCGGCTTCCATCACGTCTGCGTGAAAACACGGGATTGGGACCGCACGATGGAGTTTTATCGGGACACGCTGGGCTGCGTCGAAAAAGTGGCGTGGCGCGCCGCACCAAACCGCGCCGTGATGCTTGATTGCGGCGGCGCCAACTACATCGAAGTTTTCGAGGACGCGAACTACGCACCCGCTCCAAATGGGGCCGTGCTCCACTTCGCCTTGCGAACGACGAAGCTCGATGAGATCGCGGCACGGGTGCGGGCGTTCGGCGCAAAAATCACGATGGAGCCGAAGGACGCGACGATCCCCAATACCGCGAGTGGAGCCGAGTCCATCACCGGCCCGCTGCCGATCCGCATTTTCTTTTGCGAAGGACCGAGCGGAGAAGTGATCGAGTTTTTCCAGAACGCCCTGACGTAAGCGAAACCCATCTGATCTCGGGTTGGTCGTGTCTTCAAACCCGGCTTGTCATTCTGAGACCGGGTCGGTGTAGCACGGGCATCTTGCCCGTGTTCCGAAACCACGGGCAAGATGCCCGTCCCACTCAAACGACCGACAGCCTCATACAACTTCAGTCATCGCGCATTCCACGGATCTGCTTGGTTTTCCCTTTCGGTCTCAGAATGACAGGGAGGCGAAGTTGGAGGAATAGCTCCAAAGTCGCCCCTACCCTCGCAGCTCGCGCAGATAATCCACCAGCCCGGCAAGCGCCGCTTCCGCGACCATGACCTGGACGTCCGTGCGCGATTTCCCCGGGCAATCGACGCGTCCGTTCCGAACTGCCACGAAACGTTCGCGTCGTCGATGGGCCAGCGCCCACCACGCAAACGGATCGGTCACGCCGTGGTTCGGCGCGGGCTCAGCGTAGCCGGTCGTGGCCAGACCCAGATTGCTCCCAAATAACGAACACGCGCCCCGTGCCATCTGCTCCGCGATTTCCGCCGACACGGAATTCACCCGGCTCGCGGCATCGCGGTTCACTCCGAGCTGCCACACTTTTTGGTCGAGCGTGTAAGTGGTGATGCCTCCCACGAAAAACTCCGAAGCTCCGGAAACTGCCCCCACGCACGCCTGTACCTGGCCGCACGTCAGGCTCTCCCCCACCGCAAGCGTCAGCCGGGGCTCGCGCAGGATCAGCGCCTTTAAATCCACGGCAACGACCGCGGGTTTCATTTGGCTTTTTGCGCTGCGCTCACGGGAGGACGCGGCAGAATCGGGAGCGTGTTGCCCGGAATCAGCATGGGACCCGGCAGAAACACAGCCGCCGACGCGGGATCGACCACCACCATCACCGCATGGATATCTTTTTCTCCGAAGGTCTCGACGCGCGTCACGTTGGGCAGCGGCTCGCCGCCCGGACGGAAGGCGATCCCGCGCTCAATCCGGTGGCGATGCGCATCGGCGTGGACGAGCAACACCGGCTTCGCAAACGCACGCGCCTCCGCCTCGATCGTCTCGAGAAACAAGGTAAAGCCCGACGGGCGCCCGCGCTGCGGATTGAAATGCGGCGCAAACGGCTCCGCTTGGAAGAGCAGCGCGATTCCGGGCGCCGATGTCGCCTTCGCCTCGGCAAACGCCGCGCGCACCCAGGCGGCATCCGCCGCATCGCGCTCGCGAAATTCCTCCACCGCGCCCGGTGTGTTGGGCAGGAGGTTGTTGTTGCTCCCGACCACATGCACGGTCGCAAACACCACGCCCCCGTGCGTCCAGCGGGCATTCTCGACAAATTTTGCAAACTCCGGATCACGCCGCTGCGTCACGAGAGGCATCGGCGCCCGGCCCAGACTGCGCTCGTCGGGAAAATAAAGCGCGCGGATCTTGGCCAGCCAACCGAGCGGATTGGAGACGTCCGTCCACTCATTATCACCCGGAGTGTAGATCACCGGACCTTCGACCGTGTTCAACCAGTCGCGCACGCGCAGGTAATACGCATCCGTTGGCAACTCGGCGCCCGCCTTGGTGTCGCCCACGTGCACCGTGAAAGCGGGTCGGTGACGATTGACCTCGGCAATCAGCCGCTCGAACGCGGGGTACGTGTCAGCGCCGTACGGCATGCAACCCATCACGATAAAGGCGAATCTTGCCGGAGCGGGCGCAGGGGGCTCCGCAGCCATCAGCACAGGACGGCTTCCGATCGCTAGGACCATTGCCACGCAAAACGACAGGCGACGCATCATCGTCGATGCTGAACAGGTGCCACGCCGAAGCGGAAGCTCATTTGCGTCAAATTCGCGGTGACACGACACGGCGCAGCTCGGCGTGAGCCGAATTCTACAAGTCGATCTCCAAGCCCACCGGGCAATGATCGCTGCCCATCACCTCGGGAGAAATCCAGGCGCGCTTCAGCGCGGGCCGCAGTTTTTGCGAGGCCACGAAGTAATCGACACGCCACCCGATGTTCCTCGGCCGGCAGTTCATCATCACGCTCCACCAAGAATGGTGACCCGGACCCTTCTCGAATTCCCGGAAGGTATCGACATAACCGCTCGCCAGGAGCTTGGAGAAATTCTCCCGCTCCTCATCGGTGAAGCCCGCGTTGCGCCGGTTCGTTTTCGGATTCGTGAGATCAATCTCGGTGTGCGCGACATTCAGGTCGCCGCAGAAAATGACCGGCTTCGATTTCTCGAGCTTGAGAAGGTAGGCGAGGAATGCCGGGTCCCATTCCTTCGTGCGATAATCCAGCCGGGTGAGTCCGCGCTGCGAGTTCGGCTGGTAAACATTGAGCAGGAAAAAATCGGCGAACTCCGCCGTGATGACGCGCCCTTCATCGTCGTGTCCTTTCATCCCGATCCCGAGCGTCACCGCTTTCGGCTTCACGCGCGTGAAGACGATGGTGCCGCTGTAGCCCTTTTTCACCGCGGGATTCCAGAACACTTCGTAGCCGTGCGGCCAGGCGATGTGCTGGGCGTCGCCCGGATGCGCCTTCGCTTCCTGCAGGCAAATAACGTCGGCCTGCACGTTTTCCATGAAGTCGAGCAGGCCTTTCTTGTGAGCGGCCCGCACGCCGTTGACGTTCCAGGAAACGAATTTCATGCGCGCCGTTCAAGGGAAGCGAAACCACGGGCGCAAATCGTTTCGTCAACCGCGTCCGGCTTGGGGGCATCCACGCATTGAGAAACCACGAATAGACACGAATGGACGCGAATATCAGAGCGAACGGAAAAACCCCGGAGTCATGGCTTCAACTCATCTTTCAGTGAGCGGCTCAGGCGCGCCCGTCTCCCAGTGTTTTTCATTCGTGTCCCTTGGTGTCCATTCGTGGTTCAACTGCATCGTTCCGGCTTGGGGGCGTTTACGGAATGGTACACTGGGAATCGCCAGAACCATGACGCAGCTTGCATTTGCCTTCCGCTCGCCCGCGCGCTGAAGCTCGCCGTTTCGCCATGTCCGTTTTCAAACCTCTGCCGCTCGGCCAAGCCATTCCCGACAGCCCCCACGCCGTCTCGTGCAGCTTGCCGACGATGCGGGATGTCCACGGTTACGAGGAGAAGGACCCGGCGGTCACGGCGCACATCACCTCGGGTTATCCGCGTTTCGTGGTCCATCCGTTCGCACGACGGCTGGCCTCGCAGCTCGAACAGGAGCACGAATTCCGCGCGAGGAAATTATGGCTGGTTTCCTCCCCGAGGATGGCGGAACAGCTGGCGGCCTATCTCGGAGGCACTTCCGCTGGAGCCACGAGTTTTCAACGGGATGGCCTGCACGGCATTTCCCATCCTGATACGGTGGAACTCTCGGGACGGGCCAAAGTGTTTCTTCAACATGTCGGCGGCTTTGTTTCGTCCCGCGAAGCAGAGGATCACCTGGTGAAGCGCGGGCTGACGGCCTCCGTTTATCCGGAAACAGCTTTCCCAGGTGACGCTCCCGCTGAGATTCGCCGGCATCTCCGGCGCGTGCTGCCGGGCGCCACCGACGCCGATGTTTTGCTCACGAACAGCGGGATGAATGCGATCTACGGGACGTTCCGCGCCGTCGCCCAGCTCCAAGCTGCGCGCGGCCGCACCGTCTGGGTGCAACTCGGCTGGCTGTACCTCGACACCATCGAAATTCTGAAAAAATTTGGCCGCTCGACCGCTGACTACGTTTACGTGCGGGATGTTTTTGACCGCGAAGGGCTCGAGCGAATCTTCGCACGTCATGGCCATCGGATTGCCGGCGTGGTGGCGGAAGTTCCGACCAATCCGTTGATCCAAACTCCGGACGTTCCAGCGCTCGCTGCCCTCTGCCGGCAGCATGGTGCGAAACTCATCGTTGATCCCACGATCTCGTCGATCTTCAACCTCGACGTGCTGCCCCACGCCGACGTGATCACTTCGAGCCTCACGAAATATGCGGCAAGCGGCGGCGATGTGCTCGCGGGCTTCGTGGCCGTTAATCCTGCAGCGCCGGATGCCGCCGAACTGCGCCGACGGATCGCGGAGGAGCTGGAGCCGGTTTATCCCCGCGATCTCGCCCGACTCGCGGAGCAAATCAGCCAGGTCGACGAGGTGCTGCAGCACATTCATGCGAACGCCGCCAAGGTCGCAGCATTTCTGGAAAATCATCCGGCGGTAAAAGCCGTGTTCTGGGCCCTGCAGCCCACCTCGCGGGAAAATTATCTCCGCCTGGCGCGGGCGCCGAACGCCACGGGAGGGATGATCACCTTCACGTTGAACCGGCCCGGCGGGTTGACGGCATTCTACGATAAGCTGCGCCTCGCCAAAGGTCCGAGCTTCGGCATGACGACGACGTTGATCTGTCCGTTCATGTATCTCGCGCATTACGATCTCGTCACGACCCCCGCTGGGTTGGCCGAGCTCGCGGCCAGCAAACTCGATCCCGACTTACTGCGGCTTTGCGTCGGCTCTGAGCCGGCCGAGGAGATCATCGCCGCCTTGGCGGAAGCCCTGCTTTAACGCGGCGGGATGCGAGGGGCCGCGGCGCATTTGCCGTTGCGGCTGAGATCGATCGCAGAGTTTGTCTCGCGAAGAAGCACAGAAGCCGAAGGCCTGCTTCGTTTCCTTCGCCCCTTCGCGAAACCCATTCTGGCGTTCAGCCGTACGAGGAAGAATCCCCGATGACCGACATCGCATGGCCTTCCCCATCCCTACGGCGCAGGTATCGGCGTTCCCCGCCGCAGGACTGCCAAGTTGTGACGGGCGTCCGTCAAATCGGGCCGCAGCTTGAGCGCCGCTTCATAGTCAGCGATCGCTTCCGCTATGCGCCCAAACTGAATGTACGCGTAAGCACGTTGCGCATAGAGCTTCGCGTCGTCGGGAAGAATTTTCAGCGCGGCCGAATAATGCTCCGCAGCCTCACGAAATTTTTGCCCGGCAAGCAGCGTGGCGGCCAGATTGACGTGCGCCTCGCCGTATCCCGGATTGAGCTGCACGGCCTGCTGGAAACACAGCGCGGCCTCCCGCGTGCGACCCTGCTCCAGCATCAGACAGCCGAGATTATAGTGAGCCTCGGCAAATCCCGAGGTCGTGCGGAGAACCTCCTCGAAGGTCGCGAGGGCGCGCGCCCCGCGCCCCGTGCGCGCGTAAATGATCCCCAGGTTATTCAGCGCCTGATAATTTTCCGGGGTGATCGCCAAGGTGCGTTCCAGCTCGGCCTGCGCCTCGGTGAACTGACCGGCGTTCAAGAGCGCGGTCCCGAGGTTTTGATGCGCACGCGCATTCCCCGGACGTTTCGTGGCCGTGTCGCGCCAAAGCCGAATCTCATCAGCGTAAACCGCGTTGCGCTGGAACGTCATCGCCCCGAACGCGCAGGCCAGCGGAACGATGATCATCCAGCCTTTCGTCGCGAGATAACGGTACGCCCCCAGCACGATGAGCATGATAATTCCGAGCAGCGGCACGTACATGCGGTGTTCCGCCATGGGCTGCAAAGCCACCGGTACAAAGCTGGAGGTGGGAGCGAGTGTGAGAAATGGCCAGGCCAGCAAAAATCCCGCGATCGGACGGAAACGAAGAGCGGCCACCACACCGGCAATCCCGGTGAGCACCACCAGAGCGCAGGGCCAGACTTCCGCCAGCGAACGGGAAATGTCCGCGCCGTAGTCAAAAACGAGCGGAGCCGGCCAGAGCGACAGTTTGGCGTAACGCAGCAGCACGCAGGATTCCGTGAGGG